>JAEEVO010000007.1 GCA_016290905.1 Lachnospiraceae bacterium
ATTACCTCAACAAGGCTAAAACCCATATTGTCCAACGATTTTTTTCTCATAAATAGTCTTCCCCCTTTTCTTTATGAAAAGCAAATCAGTTTTCTTTAAATTCGTCTATTTCAACAGAAACAAATTCTTTTCCGGAACCGCCTGCCGAACCGCTGTTGTTAAATACATTGAATATTGCTTCAAGCCTGTTATTGGCGTTTAATGGAACCATAGGATTGTCTTCTTTTACACCTGTTATAACGCTTAGAAGAGCCTGAAATTCAGAAGGATTCTCTATGCTTCCTGTATTTGAAGGTATACGTGAAACCATACCAAGACATTCCATATCAAGATCGCCCTGAATAGTGATATCTCCGCCTGCAAGGATCATTCCTCTAAAGCTTCCCGTGTACGCAATATCAACATCTCCCGGAGTAATGATAATATATGTTTCTTTAAGTCCGGGTTTTCTTACTTCAACCCAGGTTTTATCGTTAGCATCAGTCACAACATTATAAACATCACCTGTATACGTTGAAGATATCCTGACATTCTTCCCGGTAACAAGATAATAATTCATATCACCTAACTTTTTGGAAGTCGATTTATCTTCATAGGTTACTTGTGCACCGTTCAATTTATATGAAGTGAGCGGTCCAAAGCCAAGTTTTCCGAAATATGGTTTTGCGGGTAGGAAATTAGTGCTGTTTACCTTAGTTTTGCCACCAAATATAGTATAGAAGAGTTTACTGCTATCTTTTTCCTCTTCCGTAATAGTTCCGGCATTAGTTATGCTCTTTGAAGGATTTAGTTCAAAAAGCATACCAAAATACTTCTCAAGATAATTCGTTCCGATGTTAAGGGTATGATCCAAAGGTACGGTCGAAAACGTTGAGGAAGAATAACTTATTGCATTACCCTTTGCTTTAATATCTGAATCGTCCGGTAATATGATCTCGCCTTCGTTTAGTCCAAGGATGTCCAGCTGTTTCACCGCAAAGCTCATATATTTATCATTTAGTAAAAGGTTGTTAAAATACTTTGTGGCGTCAGCAGTGGATTTAAAGTTCCAAAACAGATATACATACGAGTCAGTACCATCCAGATATTGCACTTCATGATGTTTATAGATCGGATCGCCAAGAAGACCATCAACATATTCTTTAGCTGAATCCATATCTATAGAACCTGCTGTCAACGAATCAAATTCCGATTTTTTCATCGGGTTATGTCCAACGCCCTTTATAAATTCACCGGGAATAAGGTACAATGCCTGAAGAGCACGATATGTTATGGATTCACCCTGTGAATAATATGCAAGTTTTGACAGATACGGTGTCATATTCCCGCCATTATTGTAATAATCATACAAGATGTCTATACCTGATATCTCAGGAAGAACTGAAAACGCCGTCCCGGCAAGCTGAAGGTCTGATACATTAGCAAGGTTAAGTTTGGCGCCAAGTCCATTTAAGATAATAGCGCTGCTGGCGAGATCAAACGGCTTTTCTGTTCCAAATTCATCAGATGCCGCCTTGGTTTTATCATAATATGATTCAGCCGAATCTCCTGAGTACCCATATAATATGTCGGCAGAAGCGGTAAAAGCTGATGACTTTCCATTAAGCTCCAGATTTTTCCTGAGATAAAGCTCTGTGTATAAATCTGAAGTCTTATTTACAGTCACAATCGAGTCGGATCCCAAAACTTTAATATTTTCGCACCACAACTCCGTGCCCACGTTCCTTGTGCCGGAATCATCGGTTTTACTCCTTACAATAGATATCTCGGCATCGTTTAACGGAGAAACATTAAGTACACCATCTACATTTATATCGCCGCCTACTATGATCCTGTCTGCTGTGATATTTACAGGATTTACATCATCACTGTATCCCGTATCTTTCGGGCTTTTGGTCTTGATATCAAGATTACCGTATGAGTAGATACTGCCAACGATACTGCCCGACATATTCATGGCGGTCTCCGGTTTTATATCTCCACCTGCAATCATAACAAAGTGATCTATATCTTCATTGAACTCTCCTGACGTATCCTCCCAATCGGTTTTCGGCATATTTACTCTTAACGTCACATCCGCAGTAACCTTATTCTCATATCCGTATTCATCAATAAAAGACACCTCGACGTTCTTTAACTTAACCGGATTCTTATTTTCCATATTTACATCGTCGGTCTTTGTAGGATCGTAATTCCACTCAATATCTTCAATCTTGATACTGATAGAGTTTGCCCTTCCATACGAGATCTGATTCTTAACGAAATCCGAATCTATTACATAACTTTCCCCGACTTTTTCAATGTACTTGTTCTGACTTGGATCCGTAACCGACGCAGTTTTGATATTATCCTGCATCACAGAATAAAACTGTTTCTTAAAATTATAAGAGAAATTATCATCAGTCAGCGATGAATTTTCAATAGTTTCTTCAAAAGCCTGAGTAGCCGCCGAAGTTGCTACCTTTTTCATATACATCTTAAAATCGTCAAGAACGCTTTCCGAGCTGTAAAAAGCTTCAGAATCTTCAATAGTCGTCTTTGTGCTTTTACTGTTGCCAACTGTGATAGTAAGGACAATCCCTCCTATAATGCCAACAAAAAGCATGGCTACAAGAATCAGAACAAGTGAAGCTCCTTTGTTGTTACCCATTAATCTTCTTCCGCTCATTTTTTCCTCCTGTTATCCAACTTCAATCAATGTAGAAGTCTTCTGTTGCAAAACATTTCCACTACTGTCCCTTACTGTTACCGTGACATTTTTCATCTTGCTCTTCTTTCCGGTTATCCCGGTTCCAAACGTATCAAGCAGTGTGCATCCAACCGGAGGAGTCGTGTTCAGATTTGTATATACTTTAAGATTCGCGCCAGATGGTTCAGTAGAATCCTGCCCTTTGAAATCTACCTTGAATCCCCAGTTCTTTAATGAGTTTCCATTTTCGCAAAGCGCATAAACAGAAACTAAACCGTCAACACTCTTTTCTATTGTAATGAAATCATTTCCTTCTCCAAGCTGTACATTTTCACCTTTGTTCTTTAATTGCTTAAAGGTAAGTATATAATTCGGTTTTAAAGTATCATACGCTTTTATCTGGTCCTGCTGAGTAGGGTCCAGAGAATTCGGTACCTCACTGATTTCCTTAAACACTCTCTTTTCATCTACAGTCCAGTTAGTACTATCCTTAACAGAATACTCTACCCGTTTTTCCACGGAAATCTTCTCTTTTGCCTCTTCGCCTTCACCAACGGTCACTGTTCTTAAGGTAAGTACCGTATTCCTTACCAGCCACTTATCAGCCTTCGCCACCAGAGTATCGACAGGATTTGCGCCATCATAAGACAATGCCGGGTTCAGCTCCTTGTCTTTAATGAGCTGTTTCACTATCCATTCAATATTATCCTCAGAATAATTAACAAACACTACTTTCTCTAAACCTCCGGCCTGAGGATACCCTGAAAAGTCATTCTGAATATCAAGCGGATTCTCAGCATTTCCCTCATCAAACTCAACAGTAGCATTAAACACTTTACCGGTACCGGAAATTATATTGTTTATAGTATAACTCTTCTTTGCTACATTCTCATTAATAGTAGCATCGGTACCAAATAAATCGGAAATTTTCTCCGAAATGGCAATACTGCTACCGCTTCCGGACGACCCTCCGCTTCCGGAAGACCCTCCACTTCCGGATAACTCTCCGCTTCCGGATAGTTCTCCGCTTCCGGACAATGAGCCACTGCCTGAAGAGTTGTGAGAATTTTTGTACAAAAGCGCAAGACCTTGTGTTCCATAAGATTTTGCTACTTCCATTACATTCGAGGCTACTTTTTCAGCATACAACTTAGTCTCATTCTGTTTATTCACATTCAAAGCCGTATTCAGCCCTATCATCAGTGGAACAAAAGCTATCCCCACTATAAGGACGCTGACTATGACCTCTATAAGGGTGGAACCTTTCGAGTCTACAAAAAAACCTTTATGCTCATTCCTATTCATTCCACTTACACTCCTTTCATCAAAGCTTATTCAACTAACACCATAATCTCCTCCCTTTATGCTGTTAGTTAAATAAGATAAGCTTTTTCAAAAATCCTCTACCTGCACGTCATTTGCTTATCTCTGTATGACGTGCAGGTATGGATTGATCATTGATTATTATTCCTCAGTCAATGTCGGAATTATTGGCTGTCCGTTCTCATCAAGCTCAGGTTCTTCCTCCGGAACATATTCGGGTGCCTTGAAAATATTTTCGTTTCCAATTTCAATATCTTCAAGAACCGGAGGCTCGTACTTATGATTCTCATCAGATACACCGTACAAGTTCACCGTCATAGATGTTGAAATCAGGCCGGTCTCAGAATTATACTTCGAACTGAAGTTCTCTATATTCATTCTCTCATAATGTGAATTCGAATAATATGAGTTTATGAAATCCACGATCTTCTTAAGTGCTGTATATCCGCTCGTTATGCTGATGGACATACCTGACTTATAAACCTTTATTTCCGGCGATGCGCTTTCATAAATAACTCTGTTGTCCTGGAATGCTATGCTTGAAATCGAACATCCTGTCATCTGGCATAACTTAACTACAGTCATAATAGTTTTTTCAGGTGTGTTTCCAGGACCGTACAGTGAAAGCACCGTATCGATGATGTCCTTTGAGCTCTCGATGCCCTGTTCATATTCAGCTTTCTTCTCGTTTTTTGCATTCAGATCATTAAGTCTTGTCTGAAGTGAATTGATCTGGTTCTGTACTTTTTTTGTTTCATCCTGATCAGCAGAATAAAAGAATTTCCACGAACCTGCTACAAGGAGGAGTGCTATGAGTACCGAACCGACAAGTACATATTTTCCATTTACTTTCATGGCTGCATTCCCTCCTTCTGTGCTGCTTCAATTTCATCCAGTATTCTTAAATACTCAATGCCGTCAAGAATATCTACAACATCGTCCTTATTCAGATCACCAATAAAGGCTAAATCAAGATTTTCAAGTCTTGCGTACAAGGTTCTGTCATCTTCATTAACCTCGCCATCCTTGTTTATGTCATCATCGTCATTAACAATTCCGTCGTTATTGATATCTTTTTCAATAAGTTCCCAGGTCTTTGCCCTTACCTTGTTCTCCGCCTCAATGATATCACGTATATCATACAAATTGTCAGAGTTTACATCACCGTATACATCCAGCTTGTCGACAATGCCGTCACCGTTTTTATCATCGTTCTCATCAACAGTGCCATCCTCGTTTACATCTCTGTCATAGTATACCTGATACTTACATGTTACGGTAAAGCTCACTATAGTCTGTCCTGTGCTTTCCGAATGTCCCTCTTTAATTGAGGTAACATATACAGAACTGAAGTAAGGTACCTGTTGCAGCTGTAAGAGCAGCTTAGCGGCTTCTTCTTTTGAAGCAACTACCAGGTTTAATACAAGGTTGTTATTATCCGAAGATAATCCGGATACTATCATGGAGCTAACAGCCTTTTCCTCCAACTGTTTCAAAACATCATTCCACTGCTCGTTTTTCCTGTAAGTCCCATTATGGAAATCGATAACAGCGTTCTTGGAAACTATTGCAGCATTATAATCAGCTTCCAATTGTTCTATACCTGATGCTTCAAGATCCTTTATCAATGTTTCTACTTTTTCTTTTTCATTTACTTTCTTGTTGTACTGTCCTTTACCAAGGAAGAAAAGCACAGCTGCGCCCGCAAGACCTGCTACTAAAACAAGTGCTCCAAGGAATACGAGTTTATTCGCTTTGCTTTCTTTTGATATTGTTACAAATGTAAGCGAACCTTCAGCCGCACCAAGACATGCGATAAGCTCTGAAGTGTTTATGCCCGCCTTACTTACAGAAGAACTGATTTTTACGTCAGGGAGTTGTTCAAGTGTTACTATCTCAACTCCTGAGAATTCGTTCTCCAAGAAACTCTTGATGCCTTTTATCTTTGCGCCGCATCCGCCGATGTAGATGGTATTAAGTTCTGCGTTTTGATTTTTGGAGTGGTAATACTCCATGACACGTGAGAGGTTACCAAGGAGCTGCCTCATACCTTCGGTTACCTGCTCTTTAGCTACATGCAGACGTTCTGCAGCCTCCGAATCCGGCTCGCTAAGTCTGATTGCGGCAAAGCTAGGAAACATAAGTTCCTCTTCAGTCAGCTTTTTTAAAGCTTCTGTTCTGGTAATGCCCTGACCCATATCTTCACTGTCATAATATCCGCTCTGGATAAGTCGGTCACAGAGCACATATGCACCAAAGTTTATATTTCTCTGAATGGCATACTTTCTCTTTTCAAGAACGGTGAATAATGTACTGCGTTCATTTATCTGCAGATACATATCCATCTCTTTATGAGCCTCGTTAGAAAGCCACTGATAGATAGCGTTTCCGTTATAGTCTATGCTGACAATACGAAGTCCTGCAAGTGAAGCAAACGACTGGTAATTCATTATAAGCTTCTGAGGTACAGCATATACGATAATACGTATCTGCTTAGCATCCTTATTTCTGTCAAGAACCCTGTAAACAAGATTATGCCCCGACGTATCCATAGGGAAATACTCGCTCCTCTGATTCTCAACAAAGTCATTGATCTGATCATCCTTCATTTCAGGAATAGCTACTTCCCTGCTGATGACCTTGTTTGTTGCAAGTGCGATAACAACATTTTTGGTACCGAAGCCGTGAGTCTGTCTCTGGAACTCCTTTGTGAACGTCTCTACGCCTTCTATAACGCCGTCACTAACGGTCTTGTCCGGGGTGGGAAAAACCACCGCTTTGTGGACTACCGGATCTTTTTTACCATAGTCTACTTCGACCACTCTGGTAACAATATCCGTAACTTCAATACTTAGTACTTTTGTTACAGCCATTATGCTCCTCCAAATCCCCAAATAAGTATTGGGTTAATATTTTGGTTCTGAAATTGCGCTTCTTCCCCAATACTCATATTTTATCATTTATAGTTTAACATAAAACTATTAAAATTACTAGTTTTTTTTTAATAAAAGATGTGGTATTATATATAATTTTAATTAAAATTGAATGATAGTTTAAATTCGTCGGGTGAATTTTATGTTTATAAAGTTTATCCGGCGATTTTTTCAGTTTTCGGTCGTCTTTTTGTTTTAATTTCTTTTTATTCGGAATATTGTGAATTTTTACTTCTCGAACTTTTTTTCAATCAAAAAAAGGCGGACAGAAACAACTCTGTCCAACCTCTTGATCCATCTTTTTTAGAAAAAGCTTCCGTACCACTTTACTATTGCATCGCCAAACCACAGTGCCGTTACGATACCGGCCGATAGATACGGTCCCATCGCGAGCTGTTTGCCTTCACCGGATACCTTCATGCGTATGATATGGATGATACTTCCGTACAGACATCCTGCTATAAGAGCGACGATTGCCAGTTTCCATCCAAGAAACAGTCCTGCAACAGCCATCAGCTTTACATCTCCGCCACCCATGGCTCTTCCCTTAGAGGCATAATAAATGATAGCTAACCGTATACTTACAGCAAAGAAGCCTATCAGAAGCTCCAAAAAACGACCACGTGCATACAGCAATTCGAAGAATCCGGGATTCTTTCCTATAGCATCACAATAAAACTTAAAATATCTGATATCCTGGTACCAATATGAAACGAATTTTATGATTCCCAACACAAGTATAACAATATTGGCGCTTAACGGTATCTCAAAGGTCCTCCAGTCGATGACTGATATTACTATCAGTACCGAACATAAGATACATGCAAGAATTATAGCTTCAATATCATATACGGATGCAAACCAGTCTTCTATAATTATGTCCGCGTTTGTTGTAGGATCAACTCCGACTTTTATATATATACTTATATTACTTAAAATATCTGCTGTAAAACCCGAGAATACGAAGCACAATACAGCCAATGCCCCGTTTATAAACTCAACTATCGGGTATTGTTTGCTGATCTTCGCTTTACAGTAACGGCATTTTCCGCCAAGAAAAAGGTAACTGAATAAAGGAAACAGATCATACCATGCAAGCTGATGCCCGCAGCTCATACAATGTGAGCGTTTCTTAACAATCGTTTCTTTAAGCGGTATCCTCAAGATACAGACATTTAAAAAGCTGCCAATGATAATACCGTATATAAATATAATTGTATATATAAGTATATTAACAAGCATTTATAATCCTCTTTTTCTATCAAGATCCACTTAACTCTCTACTCGAAAAACCGGAAAGAGTGCTGAAAGTATGTCCATCAATATATACATAAACTCTTAATTCTATCTGAGGTGCATTATCCGGAGTACTCTTTAACTCAATGGAGTTTTTAAACTCTTCCCAATCATTTACACCATAAACCTGAGCGACTCTGTCCCAGAAAATACCGCTCTCATCAGGTATTGCCTGTACATGAGTACCCGATGAATCTTTAGTTATATATATCTGGTGATCACCACTTTCTACTTCAGAAAAAACGTCTTCATTTCCTATGGCAAATTGGCAGGCTTTCTCTATATTTGTTCTGATTTCAAGGTCCGAAGATATACGTGAATTCTCGACCCACTTTACTACTTGTGGAGCAAGTGCAACTGCCACTATCGCCATGATAAGAACTACAACTATAAGCTCAACTAATGAAAAACCCTTGTTGTCCCTGCGTATGCCTTCCATTCCTTTCTTCCCCCCGTCTAATCTATACACTAAAATTTTTAATAAAATATTAATCATTATAAAGCATATCATACTTTTTCGACGATTGCAAGAGAAAATTCATAATTTATTCATAAATTGTTCAATATAGTATTCTTCTATCATTTTGTTATGAAATTGAATTTAGCGAAAAATATAAACCTTTGCGAATAGGCTGAGTGCCTTTAGTAACGCAAAGGTTTTTCGTATGCAGTTTTATGCATTTCGTTTATTTCGTTGTTTCACGACACATTCCATGGCTTTTATCATCGCATGAGAAAGTTCAGGGCAATCTTCATCATAGACTATAGGCATTTTCATAGCTTCTTCAATTTCTTTTTTTTGTTCATCTGTAGGTTTTTGTCCCGGTTTAGTAGTATAATATTTGATCATCATACAACCTCCTTTCAACTGCATTTGCTAATCTGGCAGAAATAATTCTCAAATTATCTTTACGTTCCGTAAAAACAACAAATAACAGGGCGTCAACCATACCTATTGCAATATATCTGTCTTCATCAATACTATGCTCAAAATCATACATTTCCAGGTAATGTGGATCCTCAAAAACAAGAGCTGCGTATTCAAACGAAATCCTGTGTTTCTCTATATTTGCTTTGTTTTTATCCTCGTCCCATTCAAATTTCAAAATTATTAAGCCTCCATATAAAAATATTATACCTTTTTATTATAATATTATGTTTTTTCTGATCTGTCAACAGAAATATAAAAACACCTTCTGTAGACAATTAAGGGATACAGAAGATGTTTATTAATTCATATCAAATTTTTGTACTACGTAACTACAAAAATCTTTACCGGTATACTTACCGTAAATCTCCCGGCTCAGGTCTCCCCACCCGAGCCGGAGATGATTTTAGTTGTTATTCAAAATCGATTAACTGTTTATTACGAGAAATCCTTAGAAGGAGCACTTGTTCTATCAACCTTTATACCATCACCAGATGAAAAACTTAAAGTAATTTTGAATGTTTTATCTTTCCAGTCACTTGATGTAACCTTAATTGCATCATTGCTATCGTTCAACTCAGGTAATGTACGCTTAACATTTGTTGCAAGAGCACCACTAAGACCACCAACACCGGATGCTGAGAATGTAACTACGATATTTCCACTCTTAACCTGTGAAACTACTGCTTCATCAGTACTTGCTGTGTTACAAGCGGTAACTAATGAATTATAAGACTCGATATCGTTTGACTTTCTTGAGTTCTCAACCCATCTCATAACCTGAGGTGCAAGAGCTACAGCGATGATTGCCATGATAAGAACTACGACGATAAGTTCTACCAGTGAAAAACCTTTGTTGTTCATTTTTTTCATAACATATTCTCCTTTGTTTTAATAAAATTTTGTTATTATTTCTTAAACCCCTCCGATCCGCTCCCTTGTCCCGGACCGAACGGAATCTAATACAATTATAAGTTTCCGATATCTCCGTACATATTGATCATAGGAGAGTACATTGCAAGTACCATCCATCCTACGATACCACCAAGCACTACTATGATGATAGGCTGCATCATTTCTGACATAGACTGGGTTGCAAGCTCCGCTTCTTCCTCGTAGTACTCTGCAACCTTATCAAGCATCTGCTCAATATTACCGGTTTCTTCTCCAATAGCTATCATATTAGGAACCAGTGTAGGATAAACCTTGGCACGTCTGATAGGTACCGAAAGGTTGATACCTTGCTCAACATCCTGTTTCGCTTTAATAAGAGCATTCCTAAACAAAACATTCTTCATGGCTTTAGCACATATCTCAAGTGACTGAGATATACCCATACCTGATGAAACGAGTGTGCTCATTGTACGAGCAAATGATGCCGACTGCGTTTTTATATTTACCGAACCAATAATTGGTATCTTTATGGCTATAGTACCAAAGACTTCTTTACCCTTGTCAGTCTTGCCAAACATCTTTAGACCTATAATCGTACATACAACTATGATGATAAGTAACCACCACTTGTTCATAAGGAAATCTGCCAAGGCCATAACCGCCTTCGTAGCACCCGGAAGTTCAGAACCCATGTCTGCAAACATCTCTGCGAACTTAGGAACTACCGCAACAGACATTATAATCATAACACCCAAAGCGACTACAATAACCGCTATAGGATAGATCATAGCCTTTTTTATAATACCAGCCAGCTTTGCACTCTTTTCAAACTGAGTACCCATACGGGAAACAGCCTCTTCCAAGCTGCCTGAAACCTCACCGGCTTCAACCATATTTACGAACATTTCCGGAAATATCTTCGGATGTTTCGCCATAGATACTGCAAGAGTTTCACCTTGTTGAACCGACTCAGAAGTCTTTCTCAATGCCTTAACCAAGGTTTTGTTCTGTGTCTGGTCTGCCAGCATATTCAGTGCCTCTACAACGGTAACTCCGGCATTTAATATTGAAGTAAACTGTCTACAGAAAACAGAAAGATCTCTCTTTGTAACCTTCTTTTCTCCACCAATGTTAAGGTCTTTAGAGAAAATACTCTGCGCCTTTACTGATATAGGCGTGAGTCCATTCGTCTGAAGCATCAGTTTTGCGGCTTCAACATTTTTCGCTTCAATATTGCCTTTTGTCTGATCACCCATCTTGGTGACCGCTACATAACTGTATGTTGCCACGGCTTCTCTCCTTCAGTAATCATAATATAACACATGATGTACAAGATGTCAAGTGTTTTATTCAAAAAATATTCACATTTTGTTCATTTTTAACAAAATTAGAATGATAACCTATTCGCCAGCGTTCCTGCGTCCTGAGCGAAGCTCAGTGCAGTCTCTCTGTCTATTATGTGCTGGTTGTAGATGTCATAGATATCGTCATCCAGGGTTTTCATTCCGAGCTTTCTGGAAGTCTGCATCGTACCTGCTATCTGGAAAGTCTTGTTTTCACGGATCAGGTTTCTTATAGCGGGAGTTGCGAGCATGACCTCAAATGCTGCCTTTCGTCCGTTACCGCCTATGACAGGAAGCAGTGCCTGTGAGATAACGCCTTCAAGAACCATTGCGAGCTGTGAACGTATCTGTGTCTGCTGATAAGGCGGGAATACGTCGATGATACGGTCGATGGTAGCTGCCGCACCGATGGTATGCAGGGTACTGAATACCAGGTGGCCCGTTTCTGCTGCAGTAATGGCTGTCGCTATGGTATCAAGGTCACGCATCTCACCTACGAGGATAACGTCGGGGTCTTCACGAAGTGCAGATGTAAGCGCCTGTGAGAAGCTCTTTGTATCAAGTCCTACTTCACGCTGGTTAACGATAGAACGCTTGTGAGGGTGAAGGTACTCGATAGGATCCTCCAGAGTTATTACATGGAAGGGTGACCTGTCATTTATCAGGTTGATAAGTGATGCCAGTGTTGTTGACTTACCCGATCCTGTAGGTCCGGTAACGAGCACCAGTCCTCTCTTTTTGAACGTAAGGTCTACAACCGCATTCGGTATTCCGAGCTGTCCGGGTGAAGGTATGTTCATACCGATCAGACGAAGTACAGCTGCGATAGTTCCTCGCTGATGGAATACGTTTGCTCTGTATCGTCCTTCTCCCATGATCGCATAAGAGAAGTCGAGCTCGCCCTGCTCTTCAAATCTCTGTACCAGCTGCGGAGGTATGATGGAATATCCGAGTTCCGCAGTATCGGCAGGTGTAAGTATCGAACAGCCTTCGATATCGACTAGATCACCGAAAACTCTTACCTTAGGCGGTACGCCTACTGAAAGGTGTAAGTCCGACGCGTGCATCTGGTTTGCTATGATAAGCATTTCATTGATTGAGAGCATAGGTTGGTCTCCTTTGTATTTGATTTTTATGATGTAACCGCATCAACATCATCAACATCCTCGCCTGCGTATACGATACGCTTCAGCTCGTTGATGGATGTAACGCCGTTCTTGACATGCTTAGCGCATGCCATCTGCAGGGTATACATACCGTCTGCAAGTGCTGCATTTTCTATCTGTTCGGTGGTGCCCTTTGCAGCAATAATACTCTTTATACGCTGTGATACCGGCATGAGCTCATATACGCCGATACGTCCGCGGTATCCGTTGTAGCTGCACTGAGGACAGCCCTTGGGCTCCCAAATCTTTACTTCATCCTCGCCTTCCATGCCGAGCAGTCTCTTCTCACGGTCGTTGGCAAGTCTTTCCTGACGGCAGGCTGTACAAAGACGTCTTACCAGACGCTGTGCGATAACGCCCACTACAGAGTCGGCGATGAGGTAATACTCAAGTCCCATATCCGCAAGACGGGTGATGGATGCTGCGGATGAGTTGGTATGCAGTGTGGATACGACCAAGTGACCTGTGATAGATGCCGTAACGGCTATACTCGCGGTCTCCTGGTCACGGATCTCACCGATCATGATGATGTCCGGGTCCTGACGTAAGATAGAACGAAGGGCCGATGCGAAGGTAAGACCTGCTTTTACATTGGTCTGTACCTGATTGATGCCCTCGATATTAGCTTCGACAGGGTCTTCTACCGTGATGATGTTAACATCTTCTTTGTTCAGCTCTGAAAGAGCGGTATACAGTGTAGTTGATTTACCTGATCCGGTAGGTCCCGTAACAAGGATGATACCGTTCGGGTTCGAGAATATCTTATCAAATGTTCCAAGCTCGGCCTCGTCAAATCCGAGGTTCCTCTTGTCACGTGAAAGTGCTTTCTTCTGGGTAAGACGCATAACCGTCTTTTCGCCGTATACGGTAGGAAGCATGGAAACACGGATATCGTACTCTACCTTGTCTACGATCGATGTGATACGACCGTCCTGAGGCTTACGCTTTTCTGAAATATCCATGCCGCCGATGATCTTGATACGTGTATTTACAGCAGAAAGCATGTTTATCTTATAGTCACCGGAGTTCTTCAGCACACCGTCTATACGGTAGCGGACTCTGATATGCTTTTCAAACGGCTCGATATGAATATCGGATGCACGCTGACGTGCTGCCTGTTCGATGATACGGTTAACGAGCACAACAACGGGTGAGTTCTCGACTGCGGCGTTCGCCTCGGTCATGTCCTCGTCCTTGTACTGCTCTTCTTCTGCCGCACGCTCGGCTGCGAACATTTCTGCCACGGCCTGGTTTTCCAAGTTACCGAAGTACTTGTCGATAGCGGCGAGGATATCGGTCGAAGTTGCTATACACGGCGATATCTGCATACCCGTGAGGAGCGTCATGTCGTCGATGACCTTTATGTCCATCGGGTCTGCCATGGCTACCTTCAGGTATCTGGAGTCGTACTCGTCAAAGTCGAACGGGATCACAAGGCTCTTCTTTAATACTGTATGATCCTTTATAAGGTTAAGGATGTTCTCCTTTATCGCAACTCGGTTCGGGTCTACCAGTTCAAGTCCCAGCTGTCTCGAAAGTGCTGTGGCTATCTGCCTTTCGGTGGTGATACCGAGCTCGACGAGTGTTTCACCGAGCTTGTGTTTTGTTTCCTGCTGTCTTGTCAGTGCCTGGTTCAGCTGGTCAAGGGTGATGACACCCTCGTCCATCAGTACATCACCGAGCCTGACCTTTTTATTCATGAAAGCCATTTTTTAAGGTCTCCTAAAATACTAACGGTACTCAGAATTTTTTTAACGCGGCGCTTAGGCAAAGCCTAAGCTATTTCGCTAAAAATTCCGAGTTGTAATTATTGATATTTAGATATATAGTCCCTGACAGAATACTGCCAGTCTCCCATGTGTACACGTCTCCAGTTCATGCCGGCGTTCATGTCGGTCTTGCCGGAGAGGTATCCGCTGAGATCTTTTTCGGTCTCGAAGTCGATGATGTTGGGAGAGACGCTTTCCTTATAATATCCCATTTCGTAGAAGAAAGCCGTATTTGTTTCCACTATCTCGATGACTACGAACTTTCCGAAGTCCAGGATAACGCTTCCGCAGGGATGTACCTGTACCGAGATCTTCGAGGAGTAGTTCATCCAGAAGTTTGCAACGTCAGTCTTGCCAAGCATCCTTGTGATAAGGAACTGATTAAGCCATACTGCATATCTTTGCTGATACTGAGGAGCAAGATCCTCCATGACGGATATGTATTTCTCGCTTCCCTTTGCACCGGTAACCGGCTCGAAGAGCTCTACAAGGCTCGCATACTTACGGAGCTGTACGGTATCCAGGTTCTTGACCATATTGATGAGAAGCTTTTTCTTCATATCATCATCGAAGTCCTTTGCCATCTCATAAAGGTCTTCTTCCTTGAACTTCCTGTACTCCTCGGCGTTACATATGACGATGAAGTAAACCATGCACTCATTATAGAGAGCGGTGTCCTTGACAACTCCGACCATCTCCAGTGCCTGAGCATAATTACCGTTCTGACCGGTTTTGGCTGTTGCAAGCTTGTTGAAGTATGCGGCAATGCTTCCTTCAGCGAACTGATGCATCAGTTCTTTAGCGTCCTGTCCGCTCTGACGGCGCAGGGAATCACAGAATGTATCGTCTTTTTCAAGGCGTTTGTAGAGAGGCTTTAATGCAGGTGACTTGAAATTGTCCTGGCAGCCCCTGTATATATCCATTACGACATCGTCAGGCATCTTTTCGGAGCTTTCCGTCAGGATGCTGATATATTTGTTTACATGGTCTTCCACCTTCTGAGGATCGGCCTGTCCTTCCTGAGCAGCCTTCATCTGTGAAAACATATACGGTATGAGGAGATTCTTTTCCTCGGCGCTTAAACAATATGCTATGCCCTGCATCTCTGATAGCGGCTTTTCACCGATCTTTTCAAAGATACGTGCGCATTCACCCAGTCCCGCCGATGCCTCCTCAGCTTTTCTTTTTATCCTGTCCTCGCGCTGCTGCCGGATATTGTCGGCCGCCGCACCGAGAATGGAGGGCTCGTACATAGTATATTCCATATTTATCATTCCTTACTATGTGAATTTTATTTTTGTGCACCTTAACCCTAGGATCTGAAGGGCTTTCCCGTTATCAGGTCAGTCCTCTCAGTGCCTTAGGCAGCCTTGCGGCAGCTTCGTTGATCTCCTCTGTGGTCTTGCCGAGTGTCGTAGCTACGTCTGCCAGTTGCTTGTCGAGGAGTGCGAATATGTCGTTTATGGTCTTTGCCATCATCTCTTCGAACGAAGGCAGGTTTACCTTCATGTCTGCGGATACTTCGTTCAGTGCTACCGTGTAGCTTGTCATGGACTTCGTGTACTTTGTCATCTGAGCAAGGAGTTCCTCTGAGTTCTTGTTGATCTCCTCGTCTGCCTTTACATAGCTTGTAGCCCAGCTTGACTGATGTCCTTCGAGTATCTTCTTCTCTTCTGCCAGATGATCTCCCAGACGGTTGAGAACGGTTCCGAGATCCTGCAGGTTGGTTGCCTGTGTTTCGGAGATGTTCTTTAAGCTCTTTGAAATGTCGTCGTATACGTTCTTTAAGCTGTTGATGGTATCTGTCGTAAGTGAGTTCATACCGTCCGATACACCTACGGTGATATTCTTCATGGCATCCGATGCGTCCTTAATGGACCTCTGCATCTCAACGGAAGCTAAGGAAACGGTCGAGCGGAGATCTTCCGTAGCCGTCTTCATGTCTTCTAATATAGCCTTCTGAGCATTAGATATCTCCTTCATCTCAGAAAGTGTGCTGGAGAAACCGTCTACCAACTGTTTTACAGCATCGGTGCTTTCCTTCTGCAGTCTTGCTCCTTCCACTGCCGAACGTGAAAGATCCTGGAATGTGCCCTGTGTGGACTCCTCAAGTCTGTCCATGAAGGCCTGTGTAAGTCTTCCGATAGCATCTGCCTGAAGATCCTTTGATACTTCAAGCTGTTTCTTTACATTTGCGGCAAATACTGTAAATACGGGTGTCAGTGCATCCGTGATGGCACGTGTAACTGTCTCTGATATGCCTGCTACTACCTGCTCTGCCAATTGTTGATTGTTGTTTCCGCTTTTTGCGTCGTTAAAAATAGCCATAACGTTCCTCCATATGTATATCTTTTGCTTATCATCGCAAAATCACCTTTACTATTATATGCTTTTATAATAAAAATTTCAAGGAATTTTGCATTTTTTTGTAACATTTTTATAAAAATCTTTTTTACTTCTCGAAAACCAACCCGTTTTCAAGCTTTTTCGGCATTATCATAATGCCATGCTCATCCTTTACGGTCACGTCCAGATCGTGTATCGTCGTGAAGCTTCCGTAACGCAAAGTGAACGGTCCCTTCTGAGTGCCCAGTGACCTCGGGATACCTGCAAGTATCTCTACCTTTACGTCTCCTCCGGATACCGTTGTCTCTGCGATGTCCTCGCCGCTTCCGATACCGTTGATCTGCGTACCCTCAGAGTAGATGGCGATGTTTGCATCCTCAAACTTAAGATCTGCCTTGTTCATGAGCGAGCCTATGCCCATACCGCAATAGCTGTGGATCACTACCGATATTTCATTGCTCAGCAGATCGACCTTTGAGTAGTTGTAGATAGAGCCTATACCGACAGTCTTTTCACCGTCTCCCATAATCTCGAGACGTCCTCTCGAAATTATCTCCGCCTTTCCGTTTATGGAGCCGAGAGCGATCGAATCGTTTCCGTCACTCTTGAGCCTGCAGTTTACGTTTCTACCTATATATATGTCCGTATCTCCGACATCACTTCCTATGGCTACCGCATGTATTGCCTTGGCCGCTATGTCAAAGTTTCCGTTTATGAGCCTTATCCTTGATCCGTCGCATCTGCCTCCGCCTATGCCGACCACCTTGTCGCCGTTTGCCACGATCTTTATGGTACCCGTCATGTCAAATGAAAGATCTCCGTGCGGCTCGTTGCAGTTCGATCCTATACCGATACTCAGATTCCTGCTTGTGATGATGTGCAGGTTTCCGGGACCGCTGCATGTAAGTCTCGAACCTGCCGGAACCGAAATCCCGTCCTTGTTCAAAGTACATTCACCGTGGATAGCAAGCGCTGTCTCAGAGTTCCTTCCGAGCTGGATGGTCGTCTCAAGTTCGCCCCTTAAGTTTACGTTTTCAAGGATCAGCTCGGTTTTCCTGTTATCGGCAGTCCTTATTATCATGTCTATGACATTATCCGGTTCTCCGACAATCTTTACTCTTCCGCCCGGGACAAATACCACGGTGTATTTCTGAAGTACTATATCCAGAAGGTTTACCGTCTCTCCTGCTTTGGCGTTATAGATCATGTTGTCATTGTCGAACTTGGCAGCCTTTATGCTCTCATTCAGTATCTCGCTGCGGATGTTCTGCGGTATCTGCTGTATAAGCCGCGCATCGGGGTGTGCCGTATAATAGCCCTGAATGTAGTCAACCCCGTATCCTATCACCGTCTTCAGTTCCTCTGAAGTCTCAACGCCCTCAGCAAGCACCTTTATCCGGTTAAGTGCCGCAAACTCGATCGTATTCTTTACGAACATCTGTTTGTTGCTGTCATCCTGTATGTTGCTGATCAGATATCTGTCAATCTTTATATATTGTGGCGCATAACGGATCAGATTTACGATGTTCGAATGTCCTGTTCCGTAATCATCTACGGCTACACCCGGTTTCTTGCCGTTCATGGTTGATGCTCTGAGTTTCTCCAGTTCATCATCGGTAACCGTATTGGACTCCGTTACTTCAAAGACAAATGCATCCAGGTATTTTCCGTACCTGTTTATCAGCTCGGCCCTGTCCGTATCGTTAAGGAAATATCCGGGGATCGTGTTTATGAACAGCTTTCTGTCTCCGAATTCTTCGATATGTTCCTCATAGAACTGCATGACATTGAACAGTGTAGCCTTTTCTATATCATAGAGCCTGCCTGCATTCTTTGCGATATCAAGCACATCAAGCGGTGTCATCGATATACCGCCTCCGGTCCTCATAAGAGCCTCGTAAGCGAATATCTTTCCGGTACCCGCATCAACTATCGGCTGGAAATGATATCTGAACAGATTTCTGTCGACCAGCAGTTCAAATGTGGTGAAGTATTCCCGGTCAAAGGTCTTGTCCCTTATCACAGGCATCTTGCCCTGCCGCAGTCTTCTTAGGTACATGTCGCTCATGGCCATTCGTACAAGGCTTTCAAGAGTCGAATCCCAGCCTTCCTCAACGTAAGCCGTTCCGTAATTAACCTCAAGGAAATATTCCTTTGTGCTCTTACGGTTGTGTTCTTCCATGATCTTGTCGAACTTTAGGAAGATCCCCTCCATGACGGCTGTTTCATCGTTTACGACCTCACTGCCGTTTTGCGCTGCGACAGGTTCGACACTGTCTATGGCAACAAACTCGCCCTCGGCGAACTGGCTTAAGAAGCTAGTTTTCGGACATGCCGCTCTCACCTTGTCAACAAGGAACCTTACGCTTTCCTCTATCTCATTCAATCCGTAGTTTTCGTATATGTACGTATATCTCGGCATCGAGAATACGCTTATGCTCAAGCCCTTCTTATGGTTCTCAATATCCTCGGAGAATTCCTCAAACCATCGTGTAAGTCCTTTCAGGTTCGGAAGTCCGGTCATGGAGCTTACAAATGTTGAATTCTCGATGTTGTAGAGCATCTGCTTCTGCTTCTTCTGGTTTGCAAGGAATCGGCATACCAGGTTCAGGCCTACACACAACAGCTTCGTAGTGCTTCGTATATCGCTTACCTGCCTTGTTTTCACTGCGTAATACCCGCATATCGAATCCCCGACAAACACCGGGTTTAACACAAGCATGGTTCCGTCTATGCTGCTCTTAAGATAATCGATGGTAATATCCTTTACCTTTACCGTCGGTTTTTCTTCATATTCTATAGGCACGGAATCTTTACGGTTTTTATCTTCCTGCTCTATCACCGTAAGGCTTTCGTTCCCAAGATTGGTTATCTCGAAATTATCGATATCGAAGCCGGATTCCAGAAGCCTTGTAAATACATAGAAGGTTGCACCCTCGTCCAGCCTTTTTGAGATGTTGTCCAGGATGGAGTCAATGTCCGTCAGCTCCAGCATCTTGTCGATCCATGCGAGTGTCGAGTCTTCTCTCCGTTCTATCTCATCGAGCTCCTTGTAGATGTAGGCCACATAGTTTCCGGAGCGGAACCTTGCTTCTCCGTGCCCGTCCATGCACTTCTTGTCTTCCGCTACGTCAAGCGCATGTCTTACAGCCCTGTCTATCTCGGGATCGAAGTTTTCTATTTCCGTAATTTCTTTATCTGTGCCGGCGTCCGTATCTTCATGCTCCGGATCCGCCGTATTATTCTTAAATATGTCGGATGGATATATCTTTGCCATCCCGGAAGGCTGCTCAGTAGTGTCCGGTGCAGCAGGTGCCGGTGAGGGTTTTTCTCCTCTTCCGTGACCGTAGGAGATATCATATCCGCCCTTTCTTGCTTCTGCCAGCCTCTGGTCTGCCAGCGTTTCTGCTTCCTTAAGCTCCTCGGGTGAATACTCCGGGATATCTTCTTTACTTATGCCGAATCTCATGGTCGAAGGTGCCTTATGCACTTCTTCGGTCCCGCTGTCTTCGGAACCGTCTCCGGTTAAGGAAACGTTTCTGCCTGTGTCTCCGGTGCTATCGGCTGATGTTGCTTCATCATCTCCCGGTTTTTCATTTTCCGAAGGTTTCTTATACAAAAATACGGTCCCGTCCTTTGCCGCGTCGGGCATGAATACGGTTTCTTCAACGGGCTCCGAGGCACCGGCTGCCTGAGTCCTCTCCCTGATCGCATTCTCTTCGTATTTCTCAACTACATCTTCGTCTATATCCGGTATGCAGAGGCCTGCTGCCCTTGCAGCCGCTAAGTCGTAGTCACGTCTTCCCGCGGACAGGTATGAACGCATGTCGCAGCCACATGAACGTCTTATCCTGGCCTTGAAAGGATTTTTATATATTTTGGGCTCCTCGCCCTTTAAAGCGTCTTCAGCCGCCGCCATTACTATCTTTGCAAATTCATCCACATTGTCAGAGCATGAGGAAATGCTCGGATGATAGTAATATGCCGCCGGTATCCCGCCGAATCCCGTAACTATGAGGTCCTCGGGAACTCTCAGGTCATATTCGAACAGCTTCTCACAGACCTGTATGGCTGTCTTGTCATCTATACAGAAGACTGCCTGAGGAACTTTGCCTCTTCTCAGCATTTTCTCTACTGCTTCATTTATGACATTGTCCCTGTAATCCCCGTATCCGACCATGCTCTCGTCAAACGCAAGCCCGTGGGTTTTCAGAACATCCTGATAACACTTTAATCTCAGCTCCGTCCTTGCGTCATCGTCTGCGAATCCGCCCATAAAGTAAGTATCCGTTACCTTATGTACTTCGATAACATGGGTGAGAAGATCCTTGAAGCCCGCACTGTAATCCCTTATGACGGAAAAACAGCCTTCCTTCTCGGAACCTATGCTTATGACCGGCTTTCCTTGTTCCTTCACCTCGGCAATGATCGTATCTGCCGTTTCACTGCGGTTCATGCTCTCAGGGAATACTGCGATAACATCTATCTCGTCATAATTTATGATATCGTATATCGACTTCGAACCCTGCAGGCAGATGTCGTTTTTCCTGAAATCCCTGAAGCTGTTAAATGTGACAACCTTCCATCCGGAAACCGATGCCGCCCTGTTTATGGCGTTCAAGTATTCAGTTCTGATCCTGTCCTGAAGCTTTGCAAGACATATGCCCAATACCTTGTTTCTGTCGTTCATTAGACTTCCCCCTGTTGCATTATTGCCGTCCCCCGGCATCTTCATCAACATCTAAAGACAATCCTTCTCACTACAGTATAGCAGATACACGCCGATTTTACCACTTAAATTTTTTATGTCTTTTACGTTATATTTTTGATATCGAGCTACTATTCACAGCAGGATTAAAAGGAGCATCCCTGCAAGCAAGCTTGCGAGATGCTCTTTTGTTAGCAGTATATGATAGACGACCTAAAATCACGAGTAAACCGAATAGTCACGGCCGGTGGACCGGTGTCACAGCACTTTCTTCATTACATCACAGAAGTCAAATGTTGCAAAGTAATCCTTCGCGGTCTCGGCGCGGCGGATCAGCTGTACGCTTCCGTCAGAGTGCAGGAGCAGCTCCTTCGACCTCAGCATTCCGTTATAGTTATAGCCCATCGAAAACCCGTGCGCTCCGGTATCGTGGATGCAGATATAATCTCCCATGTCTATCTTCGGAAGCTCTCTGTCAATGGCAAATTTATCATTGTTCTCACATAAGTTTCCAACCACGTCATATACATGATCCTTCGGCTCGTTCTCTTTCCCGAGGACGGTCAGATGGTGGTATGCGCCGTACATTGCGGGTCTCATAAGGTTTGCGGCACAAGCGTCCACGCCGATGTACTCCTTATATGTGTGCTTTTCATGGATAGCCTTTACGATAAGATGGCCGAAAGGAGCGAGCATGAAACGTCCGAGCTCTGTAAATATGGCGACCTCCATACCTGCAGGCTCTATTATCTCCTGATACTTCTTCCTTACTCCCTCACCGATCTTTAATATATCGCAGCCTTCCTGGTCGGGTCTGTAGGGGATGCCCACTCCGCCCGAGAGGTTGATGTACTTTACATCCACTCCCGTTTCTTCCTTAAGCTCGACTGCAAGCTTGAACAGATCGCCCGCAAGCATCGGATAGTAATCGTTCGATACCGCTCCGCTGCAAAGGAAGGCATGTATTCCGAAATTCTTTGCTCCAAGCTCCTTAAGCCTCTTAAACGCCTCTGCTATCTGAGGACGGGTCATTCCGTACTTTGCGTCTCCGGGATTATCCATGATACCGTTTGATACATTGTATACTCCGCCGGGATTGAACCTGCAGAAAATCGTCTCAGGCACGCCGCATTCCTTCTCAAGGAAGTCTACCAGCGTGATATCGTCAAGGTTTATATATCCGCCGAGCTGTCTGCACTTGGTAAACTCACCCTCAGGCGTCTCGTTTGAGGAGAACATGATATCCCCTTCCTTCATCCCGCAGGCTTCAGCCATAAGAAGCTCCTGCATCGAAGCGCAGTCAACTCCGCAGCCCTCCTCCTTAAGGATATTTATAATGAAAGGATTCGGTGTAGCCTTTACCGCAAAAAACTCCTTATATCCCTTGTTCCATGCAAATGCCTGCTTTAATTTCCTCGCATTCTCCCTGATACCCTTTTCGTCGTATATATGGAACGGTGTGGGGTATTTCTTAACTATCTCTTCTATCTGTTCCTTTGTCACAAACGGTGTCTTCATAGTGTTCTTCCTGTCTTTCTGTAAAAATTATCCCGTTACCTTGAAAAATCAAAATAACGGGATAAGGATAACATATTTTTTTGTTCCATGCAAGAAAATATTGAAAAAGCTTCTTTATTTGTTAAAAAGGTCCTGTTTGATCTTGGTTGTGGAGATTCCCTCAGTCCTCGGAAGGTATACAACCTCGCAGTATTCCTTTAAGAAATCGAACTTGCCTGTCCAGTCGTCTCCCATGACGAAAACATCAACGTTATTGTTCTTTACGTCGTCTATCTTCTGTTCCCAGGTGTACTCCGGAAGTACCTCGTCAACGTACCTGATGGCTTCAAGTATCTTCTTTCTGTCTTCAAAGCTGTAATATGCCTTCTTGCCCTTTATGGCATTGAACTCATCCGACGATACCACCACGATAAGATAGTCTCCGAGCTCCCTTGCACGTCGGAGTAAGTTGATATGTCCCACATGGAGCAGGTCATAGGTTCCGTAGGTTATTACTTTTCTCATTTCTTATTATCCTCCCTATATATTAGGTTCTAAAGTCAATGTCATTCTATAAATTTAATGTAACTTTACTTTCAAATTGACAAATAATACTTACTATCAGGTTGACAATGTAAATGTCTGGTTAAACGGCGGTACTACTGCCTGTGTCCCGTACAGGGCGGCATACAGGTTGGAATAGCTGGTGGCATCCGTTACGGGGCTGTCAGATTCGTTCTTAAAGCTTATCCCGCAGTACTGACCTGAAAACTCCCTGTAAAAATCACTCATCAGGTTTGTCGGCGATGAGAACATCATCGTAAATCCGTTGGAGTCCTCGGCAGCACCGGCAAATGCCACGAAAGCGATGTACATATCATTATAACGGTCACTGTTATAGTCCTCATCGGTATACTTAAGCGTCACCGATTTTACATAACGGCCTTCAGTTTTTACAATGAAATCCGGCATCTTTCCGGAATATCCCGTAAACTTCATGACCTCGGCAACATTATCATAAAACTGCTCGGAAGTCATATATCCGCGGTTTGACGGGATAAGTGCCTGTTTTGACACTATCTCGCCCGCAAAATTAACAGCCATTATCGCAATGAGGCACAGGATGACCCTTGCGTTGCTCTTGTCCGTGATCTCAACATCTATACCCTCATCCCACGGCATTGTGTCATTAAGACGGCATTTTGCAAAGGAAGAAACCCTTTTGAATATGGTATATATAGGTATCATGAAGCCGAATCCCTGCCATGCCAGCCTGAAGGCTCTCTTATACGCCTTCTTTATGTCAAGGTTTTCTTTGGTTTTCATGTCCCTGACTTTTATGCCCATGATCCACTTGCCGGGCGTTGTACCTATCGTCGTAAGGAGCAGAGGTTCTATGAGCATTGAAAATGCCCAGAATATGGTCTCGCAGTACACGATCATCGTAAGCGTAAGGCTCGTGTTTATCCCGAAGCCCAGCATCAGTACCGCGCTTCCCACTATGTTGACCAGCGTTGTGTCCAGTACCCTTGCGATATATCTGCGGATCGGATGGGGACAAGTCTTTTCCCCGTTGTTTACACGCTCTCTGGCTCCGACGGGACGTGTATACGAACCATACCCCGCTGTCCAGCCGTGCCAGTTTCCGGCTCCCATGTTGGATGCGCCGAAGCCTCTGTTCATATACGGGCTCCAGCCGTTAGCATATCCGTTTGACCCGTTGTTTTCTTCTGTCTTATCTCCGGTGCTTTCTTCCTGCTCAGCACCGGCATTTTCTTCTGCCTCAGCACCGGTGCTTTCATTTTCATCGTTTTCTGTATTGCCTCGGGCGGCTTTTGTTTCGGGATCTTCCTTATGATCTATAGGTCCTTCCCTATTGCTATCGTTCCATGAACCGGTTCTCACATTGGATACGAAGCTGCTGACTTTATCGGAACCTCCGTTTTTCTCCCCGGCGTCGTCACCGGCATTTTCGTTCCACGAACCCTTTGTCACCTTGGACATGAGATTGTTGTTATCTTCCGGGTCATTTACCGATCCCGCAGTCCCTTTTTTCTCACTTGAACTGCCGGGATTTTCTCTGTCAACGTTTTCGCTTCCTGATCCGTTTTCCTGATATCTGTTTTCCTCAGTTTGTTCCTTGTAAAGTGAAAGCCTTTCAAAAAAGCCCTTATTCTTCCTCGTTTTGTCTTTACTTCCCGAAGAGAGCTCCGAAGTATTTATGTCGTAAAAGATACCGCCCTGGTACTTCAGTTCCTTTATATGCTGCAGATACGGCTCGGGATCAAGCGACTCCTCATCACTGCACTCACGCCTCATGTTCTGCAGGACTATCGCAGCCTGACTGCTGTTATCTTCATCGTCAAGTATTACCTGTATCTGATGCTTCAGGGTTTCTTTAAAATCGGCACTTCCGTTTTTAACTTTGGCATATTCTTCAGGAGCTATCCCGAGCATGCTAAAAAGACAGCTTTTACGAATATTCTTTACTTCTTCTTCGTCAAGGCTGCCAAGCATTATGGTACTGCTTTTTCTTATTATGCCTGCTTCCGCAAGTCGGGAAATATAGGCTCCGCCTATCCCGAATTCCTGCGACAATTCCCTGTAGGTCATTTCATGCTCCCAAATTATACTACGGAAAAACCGTAATACTCCAAAAAAAACTTGACTTAGCTGTGTTTATATGCTATATTTCATATGCAAGGAGTTGTCCGTTAAAACGACGGTCAGTCTCCTAACTATGGGTTATAAAAATAACCGCTTTAGTCGTGGAAAACTAGGGGGCGGTTATTTTTTTGCATTCTTTTTATTATCTTTGATATCTTTTCCGATATCGTAGAAGAGTCTGGCAACCGTACATAACAGTATGCCAAACTGAAATATTTCAGAGATACTCAAAAATTGCCTCCTTCCTGTCAAGCCCGAAGCCTGACCGGTGCAGGAGACTCAACCGCCATCCGTCAAGACAACTCCACCGTTTATAATACCCCAATGACCGTACGCTGTCAAGAAAAATGCGATATTTAACAGTATTTTCATAAAAAACAGCTTGACTATGATTACCGACAGATGTATTATACACATTTAAAGAATTTCATTTATAAATAAAAAAATTTACAGAAAGGATCTGTATCTACAGACATGGTGATGTTATGCAGTTACTTGTTGTAATACTTAAAAACGAGAAGCTTCTCGACGATATTTTAAAGAAACTGGCGGAGGAAGGCGTCAAGGGCGGAACCATCCTCTCAGGAAAAGGCATGGGCGAAGAGCTTATGAACATGGAGGACATCCCGATGTTTTCAACACTCCGCCGCCTGATGAAGGATGAAGACCGTGAAGCGGTACATGTAGCACTTTTTGTCATCCGCGACGAACAGGTTGTCGAAGCCAGAGAGACGGTAAAGCAGATGGTAAACTTAAAAGAACCCAATACAGGCATCATGTTTGTGGTTCCTATCACTTATGTGGAAGGACTGGGAAAATGACATGGATCTTAATATCTTCATATATATTGCAATAGCCCTGACGTTTACACTGCTGTCAAGCAAGCTTATGAAAGCCATTAAGCTTCCGAACGTTACCGGTTATCTGCTGGCAGGTCTCCTTGCAGGGCCTTATGTATTAAATATCATCCCGCAGGACACCGTTGACAAGCTGGGTATCATCCCCGATGCGGCTCTCGGATTCATCGCTTTCTCGATCGGTTCGGAATTTAAGTTTTCATATTTAAAGAAAGTGGGAAAGGCTCCGATAATCATAGCATGTCTCGAATCACTCGGAGCCGTGCTGGTTGTCGATCTTGCCCTTATATGCACAGGACATGACGTACCTTTCTCTCTCTGCCTCGGTGCCATCGCCGCGGCAACCGCTCCTGCCGCTACCCTCATGGTAGTCAAGCAGTACAAGGCGCACGGTCCCGTCACCGAAACCCTGCTGCCCGTTGTTGCACTTGATGATGCAACTGCACTTATGTGCTTCGGTATTTCGGTCGCAATAGCAAAAACTATAGAAGGCGGTGCAGGTGATAACCTTGTGCTTACCATTGTTAAGCCCCTTCTCGAGATAATCGGCGCTCTTGCTATAGGCCTTATCTTCGGTATTGTTTTCAGGTTCGCCATTAAATGGTTCACCGGCCGCGGTAACAGACTGGCTATCACATATGCACTTGTTTTTGCATGTATAGGTCTCGGCGAGATGCTGAATGTTTCATCGCTTCTTGCATGTATGGCTCTCGGCGGGACACTTGCCAATACTTCCAACTTCGCCGATGTTATCTTCGATCAGACGGACCGTATGACGCCACCCATATTTATGATGTTCTTCTTCCTTTCGGGCGCGGCGCTTGATATATCGCTGATACCTTCCGTCGGAGTTATCGGAATTATATACATTTTTATGCGGGTGGTCGGGAAAATGCTCGGTTCCTATGCCGGAGCCGCCATCTCCAAGGCAAATAAGAATGTCCGTAAATATCTTGGTTTCACTCTTATCCCTCAGGCCGGTGTCGCTATAGGTCTTGCTACCACAGCCATGAGCATCGTCCCGCAGCACGGTCCCCAGATACGTACTATCATCCTCTGCGGCACGGTCATTTATGAACTTACAGGTCCGGTCATAACAAAACTGGCATTAAAAAAAGCAGGAGAGATCTCATGATCCAGTGGCATTAAGTTAAGATTTTTGTCATCCTGAGCGTTAGCGAAGGATCTTATTGCGTAAAGCTTAAAGATTCTTCGCTTTGCTCAGAATGACATTAACTTAACAGCATGGATTTCAAAACTCTCCTGCTATATTTATTTAATAACATCTACTACACTCACCGTATCTCCGCTTACCCTGAACTTTACCTCATATCCGGCAAATGACATACCGTATATTCTTTGAGGATCGTTCTGGTAATGGGGACGCGGATCGTTTGCAAGGATTTTCACAAGGCTTAGCCGCTCTTCTTCCGGCAGCATATCATCTTTTTTCTCCCAGACAACATTTAAAGTCTTATACTCAGTACTGTCCGTAAACCCGCCCTTTGCGCCTAAAACGGCATCGGCGTAAGGGATATAGGGTTTTATGTCAAAAACGGGAGTATTATCCACCATATCCGCACCGAGCACATATATTACCGGACCAAGTCCGGGTTCCTCGGTTATTTTCTCTATTTTGACAACCGATAAGCCAAGAGGATTCGGTCTGAACGGGGATCTTGTCGCAAATACGCCCTTTCTCTCATTTCCTCCGAGCCTCGGAGGTCTCACAGTCGGAGTCCACCGGCTGTTTCCTTCTTCATCAAGGTTTTTCGAAAACTCCCATATGAGCCAGAGATGTGAAAATTCCTCAAGACCCTTGAGCATGTCGGCGTTCCTGAACTCAGGTTCAAAGACTATCTTGCCCTTAAGCTCCGGAACCACTCCGGCTTGACGCGGAACTCCGAACTTTTCCTTAAAATCCGTTCTTATATGAGCTATCTGAGATATTCTGCATTCCATTTTTTCTCCTCTTTCACGTATAAGCCACGGGTATAAGCCAGTGTCGTCAACTTAAGCTCTGTCTATCATTATGTTAAGTTTTGTCTGCCATTAGGTCTTGTTTGCCATTAGGTCTTGCTTGCCATTTAAATCTATGTCATCCTGAGCGTTAGCGAAGGATCTTAATTCCCGTATTTCTCCATCTGCTCTCTTATAAGCGCACCGTCATCGAAATAGTTGATCTTCATTGCCTTCTTGACATCCGCAAGTGTCTGTGCTGCAACACTCTCAGCCACTTCACTTCCTTTTTTAAGGATGTCGTAAACGCCGGGTATGTTCTGTTCCCACTTCTTTCTTCTCTCTCTGATGGGTGCCAGCTCTTTTTCAAGAACCTTTATAAGGAATTTCTTTACCTTTACATCCCCGAGTCCGCCCTTTTTGTAATGCTCCTTAACCTCATCAAGGCAGGAATAATCGGGCCAGAACTCTGCAAAATCCTCGGGAGTACTGAATGCGTCAAGATAAGTGAATACACAATTGCCCTCAACCTTGCCGGGGTCTTCCACACGGATATGATCCGGATCGGTGTACATGGACATAACCTTTGTCTTAACTTCCTTCTCATCATCGGAAAGATAGATGCAGTTTCCGAGTGACTTGCTCATCTTTGCCTTTCCGTCGGTACCGGGAAGCCTTAAGCATGCGGAGTTCGAAGGTAAAAGGATCTTCGGCTCCACGAGAGCTTCTCCGTATACGGAATTGAACTTTCTCACTATTTCCTGGCACTGCTCAAGCATCGGCATCTGGTCCTCGCCTACAGGTACCGTCGTTGCCTTAAATGCGGTGATGTCGGCAGCCTGGCTTATGGGATATGTGAAGAAACCTACAGGGATGCTTGTCTCAAAGTTTCTCATCTGTATCTCGGATTTTACCGTAGGATTTCTCTGAAGCCTTGATACCGTAACCAGATTCGCATAATAGAAGGTCAGTTCCGTAAGCTCGGGAACCATAGACTGTATAAAGAGCGTTGATTTCTCGGGATCAAGTCCTACGGATAGATAATCAAGCGCCACCTCTACTATGTTCTGGCGTACCTTTTCAGGATTGTCCGCGTTATCGGTCAGTGCCTGTGCGTCAGCTATCATTATGAATATCTTATCGTATTCTCCGGAATTCTGAAGCTCAACCCTTCTCTTCAGTGAGCCTACATAGTGTCCCAAATGCAGCCTTCCCGTAGGCCTGTCTCCGGTCAGTATTATTTTTTCCATTTTGTCCTCCTGTAAAACCTTATATTTTTATTTGATCATTACCTGCTCTATCCGGATCTCGGTGTTTTCTTCCTTGTCGGAAATGTACCGTCTGTAAATATCATAGTAGATATTGGTCCGACCGGCGTCCGTTATGTAAGATATCTCATTGCAGGTATCGTTATCGTTCTTTATGATGTTCACGATTTCCTGATTATAGCGCATCTGATCATCATTTTCAAGCTCATCTGCCAAAGAAGGGAGCCAGGTCTTGCTCTTCGTATAATTTCTTCCGAGAGTATCCGTCGCTGCGTCGATACAGTCGGCAATCGTGATGATATCTATCATTATCTTCATCCGGTCATTCACATTGTCAAATGTGACCGGATATCCGCCAAGCCCGTCGAAGCTTCTGTGATGTCCCTCAATAACCGAGTTGTACTTGGCGGAAAGCTTTGTTCCCGCAAGGAGCTCATGCCCGAAGGTCGGATGCTGCCTTATAAGGAAATACTCCTCACCTGTCAGCCTTCGCGTCTGCTGGTTTATGATATCGGAGATATAAGCTTTTCCTATATCGTGGAGATGAGCACATTTCTCTATATAGTTCAGCAGGTACTGCCTTCGGTTCCTCACCACATGATAATCCCTGGTCCCGATCAGTGTGAAGAACAGCTCCGGCATTTTGTCTATGATGGCATTCATGATTATGCCCGCTATCTTTCCTACCATCATTGAATGGATCAGCGTCATCGAGTTACGGTTCAGGATTATCTCCTGTATGTATTCGAGTGACTCTTCCTCATCATACGCCGTACGCAGCATCAGTCTCACGGTCCGGCAGAGGTCGTCATTTATGTATCCGTTGTTTGTCAGATGAGGTATGGAGGTGTAAATCTTCCTGAACTCTCCCGCCATTTCATAAAACAGTTCTTCCTTGTTCTCAAGCATGACATCCGGCAGCGCCAATACCCTGAAACACTCCTGCATACAGGTTATCTTTTTCTGATATGCCTCGTTTGCGGTGTGTGAGCTGAGTACCGAGGGATAATCGATTTCTTCGTCATTTGCCTCATAATACTTAAACAGCAGTATTACCGCCGTGTCTGCGGGAAAGTTATCGGAATAGAGATTGCACCAGATATAAGATACGGCGTTTACCGCTGTCTGTTGATTAAGGTTTTCCCTGGTGATACCTTCCGGGAGCAGCTCCCTTACCATGTATTCGAGCACTGCCCTGTTCGGTGCCGAATCCGACCTGACAAGCGCCCACATCAGGGCATCCTTTATGAGCCTTAAAAGCTCGTCAAAGTTGAACTTGTCGCTGTCGAGATCCCGAACATCCTTTCTTTCAAGGAACTTCCTGAAGTTTTCGTACTGTACGATTCGCTCAAGCCGTTCTTCATTGTTCTGCAGGTCCTTGTCCTCTATACTGTAATAGGCGGACATTATTATTCTTCGCCTTGTTTCCCATTCCTTAAGCTCACAGTATTTGTGGCTCATTCTCGCAACATCTTCGAAACAGTCACGGGCTTTTTCTATGGAAATATCATTCGACTTGTCATTATAGGAAAGGGCAAGCATGTAAGTAGTAAGTATCCACTTTTCCTCGTCCCCCCGCTCCCGGTAAAAATCCTGAAGCTTTAAAAGGACCTCGGTTGTCAGCAGTGAATCATTCTCGGCGGCCATTGACATCGCATATATGTTCTCATAAAACTCGTCGGCGGTCTCCTCATCGAGCTTTTGGCCTTCCTTTACGAAGGGATATATGAGTTCTCCGAGCTTTCTTTCATTGTATGCGTATGTTTTACGGAGGAATTCCGATTTTTCTGCAAGCTTTTCAAGCCATTCGCCCCTGTCAGACACTTTTACAAGGCTTTCCTCGATAAGTCTTGATTTTTCGAGATTCTGCCTGTAAGTATTATAGAATTCGGTTATCAAGCCTTTTTCTATTACAGCCATCGGTTTCCTCCTTCCCTTTTTCTTGTGTTCGTTATCGGAAAAATCTCTTGTTCCGATCCCATGCCCGAGAGCGGCACAGTTAAATTTTATTTTATCATACTTTTTACAATCGTACAAGTACCGCTTTTCAGAAAAATTATTTTTATTTACATCTTGACAGCCGGATATTTGTGTGTTAACGTAAAAAAGGATGAAGGCTCTGACGGATGATTTTCGTGGATGTAACCACGGTGAGCCTTTCCCTGAATGCACAGAAGTATTCAGTTTTAGCCGACCGTCTGGGCAGTGTTTTCTTTTGAAAGCGCTGCCTTTTTTCTAACTTTAAACATATATAAGGAGGCAGCTATGGAAGCTTGGAAGGATTTTAAAGGTGAGACCTGGAAAAATGAGATCAATGTTAGGGATTTTATCCAGCAGAACTACACCCCCTATGAAGGGAACGAAGAATTTCTTGTCGGTGCTACCGACAGAACAAAGGAACTGATGCATAAGCTCTCCGGCCTGTTTGAGCTTGAACAGCGCTTCGGCGGAGTCCTTGATATCGATACCCAGCACGTAACCTCTCTTCTTAATTATAAGCCCGGTTATCTTGATAAAGATAAAGAGCTTATCGTGGGCCTCCAGACCGACCGTCCTTTAAGGCGAGGCGTAAATCCTTTCGGCGGACTCAACATGACCAGAAAGGCTTGCCAGGCTTACGGCTATGAGCTTTCGGAAAAGGTCGAGGAGGAGTTCCTTTACAGGACAACTCACAACGACGGCGTTTTCCGTGTATATAACGAGGAAATAAGGAAAGCCAGACATGTCGGCATCATCACAGGTCTGCCCGACGCATACGGACGCGGCAGGATAATCGGTGATTACAGACGTGTGGCTCTTTACGGAGTTGACAGGCTTATCGAAGAAAAGCAGAAGGATAAGGCAAGACTCGGAGCGCAGCTTCAGGATGCAGAGAGCATCCGCCGCTTGGAGGAGCTTTACCAGCAGATCAATTTCCTCGGCAAGCTTAAGGATATGGCTCTGCTTTACAACATTGATATCAGCAAGCCCGCAACAAACTCCCGTGAAGCCGTTCAGTGGCTCTACTTCGGATATCTGGGCGCGATCAAGGAACAGAACGGCGCCGCAATGAGCCTCGGACGTACCTCCACATTCCTTGACATCTATTTTGAAAGAGATCTTGCGAACGGTGTTTATACCGAGGACGAGCTTCAGGAGATCCTTGATGATTTCGTTATGAAGCTGCGTATGGCAAGACATCTCCGTACACCGGAATATAATGAGCTTTTCGCCGGAGATCCCATGTGGATCACCGAATCGATCGGAGGAATGGGCGAGGACGGCAGAACCCTCGTCACAAAGAATTCCTTCCGTATTCTTAATACGCTGTACACCTTAGGTCCGTCCGCCGAGCCCAACCTTACGGTGCTTTACTCTAAAAATCTGCCTAAGAATTTTAAACGTTTTGCCGCAAAGGTATCGTGTGATACCCACGCCATCCAGTATGAGAACGACGATCTTATGCGTCCCATCTACGGTGACGATTACGGGATCGCATGCTGTGTTTCCGCAATGAGACTCGGCAAGGATATGCAGTTCTTCGGCGCCCGTGCAAATCTTGCAAAGCTTCTCCTGATGAGCCTTAACGGCGGCAAGGATGAAAGATATGACGTCCAGGTCGGCCCCGAGATGCCTGTTTACGAGGATGAATATCTTGATTACGATAAGGTACTTGAAAGGATGCAGTTCTACCGTTCATGGCTTGCTAAGACCTATGTGACCGCCATGAACATGATCCACTATATGCATGACAAATACGCATATGAGAAGACCCAGATGGCTCTCCACGATACGGATGTCCACAGATATATGGCTTTCGGTGTCGCAGGCCTTTCGGTTCTTGCCGATTCCCTTTCCGCCATCAAATATGCAAAAGTCCGTGTGATAAAGGACGAAAACGGCCTTATCAAGGACTTTGAAACCGTGGGTGAATTCCCCTGCTACGGAAACGATGACGACAGGGTTGACATGATCGCAAAGGAACAGACCGAGCTTTTCCTTGAAGAGCTTAAGAAAATTCCTACCTATAGAAATGCGGAGCATACACTTTCCATACTCACGATCACCTCGAATGTCATGTACGGAAAGAAGACCGGAAATACGCCCGACGGCAGGCGTGCCGGCGAGCCCTTCGCTCCGGGTGCAAATCCGATGCACGGAAGGGATAAGAACGGCGCACTCGCATCTCTCAATTCGGTTGCAAAGCTTTCCTACAGGACCTGCAAGGACGGCATCAGCAATACCTTCTCGATCGTTCCGCAGGCTTTAGGCCACAGTGATGAGGAAAGATATGAAAACCTTATAAATATTCTTGACGGTTATTTTGCACAGGGCGCTCATCATCTCAACGTTAACGTGCTTAACCGCGAGACCCTGATCGATGCAATGAACAACCCCGAGAAGTACCCCACCCTGACCATACGTGTATCGGGCTATGCGGTAATCTTCAATAAGCTGACATTAGAGCAGAAGAAGGAAGTCATAAGCCGTACATTCCATGAGGCAGTATAATTTTGGAATAATGTCATTCTGAGCAAAGCGAAGAATCTTGGAAAGATCCTTCGTCGCAATGCTCCTCAGGATGACAGATATGGGTTCCTTAAGTTTACAAGTGAAAGTCTAAAATCTATAAATGAATAACATAATTGAAAATATAAAAACAGAAAACACAGGTCATATTATCGGATACGTCCACTCCCTCCAGAGTATGGGGGCGGTGGACGGACCCGGTATAAGGTTCTGTGTTTTTTTGCAGGGATGTCCCTTAAGATGCATGTACTGCCACAATCCCGACACCTGGCAGATTAAGTCAGAGACAAATCATAGTTCTTCCGGCGTGATATCTGTTAAGACTGAAAACACCCAGGCATCTCCGATGCACAAAACGGATGATTACACCGGGGATGTTCCCTCAAACCCTGCCATGTCTTACACGCCCGAAGAGCTTGTCTTGAAGATCCTTCGCTACAAACCTTATTTCGCTAACGGCGGCGGAGTTACCGTTTCCGGCGGCGAACCGCTCGTGCAGGCAGAGTTCGTAACCGAATTGTTTACGCTCCTGCATGAGCATGGTATACATACATGCCTCGATACTTCCGGCAATTTCCCGGAGGGTTTAAGATGTGACAATGGGGACGGTTCTCTTTGTCACATCGAAGACGTGACAAAGAGAACCGTCCCCATTGTCACATCTGCCGTCAAATATGACCGTCTGCTCTCCGTGACTGACCTTGTCATCTGCGATATAAAATTCACAACCGAAAAAGAATACCGTGAATATACCGGCGGAAGTCTTAATAAAGTGCTGGCTTTCCTCGATATGGTAACCAGGCACTCCGTTCCTCTCTGGATCAGGCATGTGGTGGTTCCCGGATACACAGATTCGGCTGAAGAAGTCAGCGCCATGGTAAGGATTGCAAAAAGCTATCCGACACTACAGAAAATCGAGCTCCTTCCTTTTCACAAGCTCTGTATTCCCAAATATGAGGCTCTCGGCATTCCGTTCCGCTGTGCCGACATTCCCGAATGCGATGGAGAAACTATAGAAAGACTTTCTAAACTATTATAGTAAAAAAATCTCTTGATTATGAGAGATTTTTTTAGTATGATGTTATCGTGGGAATAGGTTCTAATATTACGGAAACGGATGGAAGTTCTATATGAACATATTTGATATCATTTCACTTTTGGGCGGACTGGCATTATTCCTTTACGGAATGAAGCTTATGGGTAATTCCTTAAAGGAAGGCTCTTCGGGTACTTTGAAGGTTGTTATGGAAAAGGTTACAAACAACCCGGTCAAGGCTTTCTTCCTCGGAGTTATCGTCACGGCCGTCATCCAGTCGTCCACCGCTACCATCGTCATCACCTCGGGTCTGGTAGCCGGCGGCATCATCTCTCTCAGACAGTCACTGGGTATCATAATCGGTGCTAACGTAGGAACAACCGTCACCGGTCAGATAATCAGGCTTCTTGACGTTAATGCCGAAGGCGGTTCTGTCCTTAAGTTATTTACCCCTTCTACTCTCGCACCGCTCGCTCTCATAGCCGGTATCATTCTCATAATGTTCCTGAAATTCAATAAATCCGATAATATCGGAAACATATTGATGGGTTTCGGTATACTCTTCACGGGACTTATGAACATGACCGCAGCCGTAAGCGCGCTGACAGAAGGCGGGATGATAGAAGACATCTTCTCCGGTCTCGGAGACAATCCGTTTCTCGGATACCTTGCAGGCGCAGGCGTCGCTTTCGTACTGCAAAGCTCTTCCGCCTCAATCGGTATACTGCAGGCATTCTCCATGGCGGGCAGCATTCCTTTTAAGACCGTATATATCATCCTCGTCGGAATATACCTCGGCGACTGCGTGACCACGGCCATTGTTTGTTCGATAGGTGCCAAGCCCGAGTCAAAAAGGGTCGGTATCATCAATATTCTTTACAACCTGAGCAAGACTTTACTTGTTATAATCGGCGTGACTATTTTCCATAAGATAGGTACTCTTGACAATCTCTGGAACGCATCCATGACGGCCGGCACCATAGCCAATGCAAACACGGTATTCAACCTCGGATGTGCGGTTCTGCTCCTGCCGCTTGTCGGCGTATATGAGAAATTCAGCTATGTAATCGTAAAGGACGAGGCTGTATCAAACGGAAAATATTCCGATAAGCTCGCTGCATTGAACCCTGTATTCTTCAGTACTCCGGCTCTCGCACTGCGCAGTATCTATGATGTCCTCCGTACAATGCTTGAAGCATCGATCGCCAACATTGATAAAGCTATGAACCTCCTCTATGATTACAGACCGGGGATTGCCGCGGAGATAGACAAGGAAGAGGATGCCATTGACCAGATGACGGATGCCGCCAGCAACTATATGCTCAAGCTCTCGCCTCACGTAAAGGAGGAACTGCATATAAAGATCCTTGACCAGTATTATAAGGATGTTACGGAATTCGAGCGCCTGGGCGACCATGCCGTAAACCTTATGGAGTCGGCAAAAGAGCTTGCAAAGGATGATTCCGCTTTGTCGGATGAGGCCAAGGACGAGCTTGATATATTAAGAAGGCTTTTGGGAAGGATCCTGGAAAATGCATCTCTTGCCTTTGAAAAGCGAGATGTTGTAGCCGCCCGTCACATAGAGCCCATGGAAGAGGTTGTCGATGATCTCGTTAACTCGCTTCATGACAACCATATCATACGTCTGCGCGACGGAAAATGTAAGGTAAACGCCGGGATCATATTCCTTGACATCTTAGGAAACATGGAAAGGATTTCGGATATCTGCTCAAATATCGGTGTGGCAACCATTGCCCGTGCAACTCCGGGCGTGGATACACTCGCGCATTCCTATATTTCGTCTCTGCATCAGGGTAACGATGCCGAATATAATATGGAATACAGCAGGATCCACAGTGAATATTATAAGATGTTCGAGGAACAGAAAACCAAGAAGGCCAAAGCCAAAGCATGATAAAAACGGACTGATATCCGTAAAAATAAAAAAAATACGGGCTGTGAAGCAAGAGAAAATTCTCCTGTTTTCACAGCCCTTTAATTTCATTTACGATCGAACAGATCACCCATTAGCAAGCTCACAAAGCTCCTTAAGCATCTTAGGAAGATCTGTCTCCATATTTTCATTTGAGAACTGACATGTGCCTACTGCCTTATGCCCGCCTCCGTTATACTTCAGCATCAGATTTCCAACGTCAAGTGTACAGGTACGGTTAAGTATGCTGTAACCTACTGCAGCGGAACATCCCTGTCCGCCTCTGCCCGAAACGATCCATGCGGAAATGTTCTGATCGGGATAGAGGCTGTAGATCATGAAACGGTTTCCGGTATAGATGGGATCAACTCCGCGAAGGTCGGTAATGATGACATTTCCGTTTGTGGTAGTGTACTTTACTACCATCTCCTTGAACTTCTCTGTCTGCTCGTTATATACTTCGATACGTTCCTGAACGTCCGAAAGCGCAAGTATTTCATCAATAGTCATCGTGCGGCATGCGTCAATAAGCATCTCCATCAGCTGATAATTTGAAATGGTGAACTGTCTCCAGCGGCCGAGTCCTGTACGGGGATCCATAAGGAATCCGATAAGTATCCATCCCGAGGGATTTAATACTTCCTCACGTGTAAGGTTTCCTGAGTCAACCTTGTCAACAGCAACCATCATTTCGGTGAACTGAGGGAATTTCTCAATGCCGCCGTAGTAATCATATATGATGCGGGCACATGAAGGAGCAATCCTGCTTTCGCCCTTGTACTTGCCCTGAAGCTCATTTCTCTCAAACTCGCTTGAATGATGGTCAAACCAGAGTCCGCAGCCGGGAACAAACGGAACGTTTGCAAGGCAGTCATTTTCGTTTACTTCCACTATGCCATCCTGAAGATCCTTGGGATGTGCAAATTTCCAGCTGTCGATGATGCCCGCTTCCTTTAAGAGTGCACCACATGCCAAACCATCAAAATCCGAACGTGTAATCAATCTCATTTAAACCACCAATACCGTAAAACGGATCCTTTCTCTGTATCTTATTCGGTTATATAACCGGACAAGTGTTTTTATCTACACTTAAATCTATTATAATATAGACTTTTCATTTTTGCAAGTGTATAAACAGAAAATTTTAAAAAAGCATAGCAAAACGCCATGCTTTTTTAACCCCAATACATTTATTTATATACACCCATAAAGTTTCCGACTACGACCAATAAGGCTTCTGCTCACTGTTAGATACTCCCTTGAGCTTTTCCTTGAACTCATCAAGTATCTCAGTATAGTCTTCAGCCTTATAATCCTTTATTTTCTTGTTTTCCACAAGGTACTTTAACGTTTCCTCAAACTTGGCTACGTCCTGGATAGCTGTATCCTTGTAATTGTTGGAAATATTCATTTTAATCTTCTCAATTAAAAGATCTAACTGATTTTCCTCTTTGCTCTTGAAAAAAAGTCCCATGACGTACCTCCCATCAACCTTTCTCGGCTTCTTCAATACTCTTTATGTCAAATCGCCGACCGTGCGGCACTTTTTTGTAATCTCCGAAATGTTCGTTCATCCAGGCGATTGCCTGCTCATATCCTTCATTTGAGAACTTAAAATCTGCTTTAAGCTTCTTTTCCTCGGGCGTGCTGTCAAAATTGTACGGTCCCTGATACAGATAGGCTTCAAGCGTGTCCTCATCTTTTTTTACGAAAGCAAAGCTTATGCCTTCGAAGCTTCCGAAATACGGAGCCTTTTTTATGTAATTAATGGAAATCGGTTTTTCAAACATCTGCTGTCCGTCCTTTCCTCTTTGTCAATTATAGCAAAAAAATCCGAATAAAAAACTGTACTTTTTTGACAAAAAGTACAGTTAGGATTATTCATTATCAAATTATTACACCTTTATTACAGTTTTAGGTCACCCTCTTTTATCCATTTGATCTTTCTCAGACCCAGACATATAGCCCATGAAATGATTGCCGGGAGGATGAAACAGATAAGTCCGAGTCCTATCCAGTCAACCGCATTGACGGCTACGGACTCAATGATCTCACCGCTTTCGTTCTTTACGATCTGTGCTGCCCAGCCGTTATCTGCCCAGCCTGTGATAACACCTATCTGGCCTACAAAACCGCAGGTACCCATACCCGATGATATAGGAGCTCCGTTCATCTGAAGCTTGAATACACATGTTGCGAGGGGACCGGTTATGGCAGAAGCAAGTATCGGCGGTATCCATATTCTTGGATTTTTTATAATATTGCCCATCTGGAGCATGCTCGTGCCCAATCCCTGCGAAACAAGTCCGCCCACCTTATTCTCACGGTAACTCATGACCGCAAAGCCTATCATCTGCGCGCAGCATCCGGCTACCGCAGCTCCGCCGGCAAGTCCGTCAAGGCCAAGTGCCAGGCATATGGCCGCAGAACTTATGGGAAGCGTCAGTGCTATACCTACAACCACCGATACGACTATACCCATCAGGAAAGGCTGCTGGGTTGTCGCCCATTTGATTATCTCTCCTACAGAGCTTGCGGCATCACCTATGGCTGAAGCGCAGAGCTTTGCAAGCGCAAAACCCGAACCGATCGATACCAGCGGCGTTACGAGTATATCTATTTTTGTTGTCTTGGAAACAAGTTTACCGAGTTCGGTACTGATGATCGCAATAAAGAATACTGCCAGAGGACCGCCCGCTCCGCCAAGCGTATTCGCCGCACTTCCGACAGCGAGCATGGAGAACAGTACAAGAGGCGATGCCTTTAAGGCATATGCGATAGCCACCGCCATTGCAGGCCCTGCAACGCCCTTTGCAAAATTACCCATCTCTACAAAAAAGTCGAGTTTGAGCTGTGTTCCGAGCGTTCCGACTATCGTGCCGATAAGAAGCGAGGCAAACAGGCCCTGTGCCATGGCCCCCATAGCGTCAATGAAATATCTTTTCGCAGAAATCTCAATGTTCTGCTTTTTCAGGAATTGTGACAGTTTTGATTCATTTTTTGAATCCTGCTTTTTCTCTTCGATTTCCATTTTTCCCTCCGGTTATTTTCTTATGCTCTTTAAGACCTTAACTATACCCTGCGTTCTTACTTTGGGCAGACAAAAGTCCGTCCCGTGTTCATACGCCAAAGAATAATTTTTCGGAAGGATTCGCTTAATAAACGAACAGGCAGGATCCGTCTTAAGATCCTGCCTATTTTCCCTGTTGATTGATCGATGTAAAAATTTCATCCTGTCCAAAGGTTATTAGTGCCGGTCCTAACGGAGCATTTGCCTAATCATAACCTCTCTGACCTATAAATGTCAAGAAAATATTTATAAGTATCTACTTTTAATTCTCCGCAGGCCTGTTCATCGCATGCGATTATGGCATTATTATGAAGCTGGAGAGCGCTTAAAGTCCACATTTGTGATACTCCGCCCTCAACAACGGCTGCTAAGGCTCTTGCTTTATTATGTCCGTTTATCAGGATCATGACTTCCTTGGAATCGGTAACCGTACCAACGCCTACGGAAAGAGCCTTTGCGGGAACCTGCTCGGGATCGTTGTCAAAGAATCTTGAATTAACGATACGGGTATCTTCGGTCAGATCCCTTACGCCTGTACGTGAATTAAGTGATGTGAACGGCTCGTTGAAAGCTATGTGACCATCAACGCCGCAGCCTCCCATGAAGAGGTCGATGCCGCCGTAGGAAGCTATCTTCTCTTCGTAACGTCTGCACTCTGCCTCGGGATCCTCTGCAAGACCGTTTAAGATATTGATATTCTCTCTCGGGATATCTATATGGTTAAACAGATTGTCATGCATGAAATACCAGTAGCTTTCATGATGCTCATGAGGAAGTCCCACATACTCATCCATATTGAAGGTTACAACGTTCTTAAATGTAACGCGGCCTTCCTTGTTGGCCTTTACAAGGTTTTTGTAAACACCGATCGGTGACGAGCCTGTAGGGAGACCGAGTATGAACGGTCTGTCCTCCTTGTGGGCATTGATGGCACTGATAATGTGTTCTGCAGCCCATCGGCTCATTTTGTCATAGTTTTCCTGGATAATTACCTTCATTTTAAATACCTCTCTTTTATCAACGTTTTATTATCAACCTTACCCTTAAAGATGCTTCCGCATCCCCGGAGGGTAAGAAAATGATGCTTTGATCTTCTCTAGATCCTGAAAGAAAATATGTCTCCGCGTATATACTGGCTGGATATATGCAGCGGTCTTCCTTTTTTATCGTAAATAACTTCGTGCAGATACATGACCGGAGTTTCCTCTTCTATTTTAAGCAGGCCCGCTATCTGCTTTGATGCCTTCTTTAGAGAAATGACATGTGTGGCCTGCGCAGGCTCCGCTCCGCATTCGCTTAAGAGATTGTAAAGAGAACCGTTCAGATCGCTTTCAAGCAGGTAGGAATATGCCATGGAAAAATGGTTTTCCTCCAGTATCACCGGTACTCTGTCCGCAAAATGAACCCTGACAGTCTCTACAACTCTTGCGCCCTCGGAAACCCCGAGCTCGTCTATATCCTTTTTTGCCGCCGGAACCGTTCTCGATACAAGTACCTTGGTGGAGGGCTTCTGACCGTTCATCCTGCACGTATCATGAAAGCTGTTCACGGAATGAAGCTTCCTGTATACTGCCGGTACGGTCACGAAAGTACCTTTTCCCTGCTTCTTTTCAAGTATCCCCTGCTTTTCGAGCTCAGTGATCGCTTTTCTTACCGTGATCCTGCTCACACCGTACTCGGCGCAGAGCTCCTGTTCCGGGGCAATCCTTTCTCCTGTCTGCAATTCACCGTTGCTTATGCTGTTCTTGATCTTCTGCATGAGCTGTGCGTAAAGCGGACTGGAGGTTTCGCTGTTTAGTTTCTCTGCATTCTTTATTCTCATAAATATCCTTTTGCTTTAGCGGATCTTGGTCAGATGTCCCGATACCTTCATTGCTTCGATGATGTTGTCCACCTGTTTCTCACAGTCCTCATGTGTCTGAGCCTCGGACATGACACGAAGCACGGGCTCTGTACCTGATTTTCTTAAGAGTACTCTTCCGTTGTTTCCGAGTTCCTCGGTTGCCTTCTCAACTGCTGCCTTTACTGCTGCATCATTGAGTGTTTCGTCCTTATCATCAACCTCAACATTCTTTAATACCTGAGGGAACATTGTGCAGCCTGCTGCCAGTGTCGACAGAGGAAGCCTTGTGTTTATCATAACGGACATAAGCATGATAGCTGTGATCAGGCCGTCACCGGTATGTGCGTATTTACGGAAAATAACGTGCCCGGACTGTTCGCCGCCGATAAGATGATCAAACTCCTTCATATTCTCATATACGTATCTGTCGCCTACCGCGGTCTTCTCATATTCTATCTCTGCTTCATCAAGAGCCTTATAAAGGCCGAAGTTTGACATAACTGTCGTAACTACGGTATTTGAAGGAAGCATTCCGTTTTTCTTCATCCACTTTGCGCAGATGTACATGATCTTGTCGCCGTTGATCTCATCACCGTTCTCGTCAACAGCAAGACATCTGTCCGCATCACCGTCGAAAGCGAAACCAACATCCATCTTGTTTTCCTTCACATATGCCTTGAGGGACTCAAGATGTGTCGAACCGCAGTTCATGTTGATGTTAAGTCCGTCGGGTGTGGCGTTGATCACATAAGTCTTTGCGCCGAGAGCATTGAATACTGCCGGCCCTATCATCCATGATGCTCCGTTTGAACAGTCGAGAGCGATCTTATAATTCTCAAACGAGTGTGTTGCTATTCCGGCAAGATAACCGATGTAACGGTTTCTTCCGGAATAGAAATCTATTGTACGTCCTATTGCGTCATCCACAGCTTCCTCTAAGGTTGCGGGATCGCCGTCTATAAAACGTTCAAGCTCGTTCTGAAGATCGTCATCCATCTTCTCGCCTTCGTTATTCATGAGCTTGATACCATTATCAAAATAAGGATTGTGTGAAGCGGAAATCATAACTCCGCAGTCAAAGCCTTCGGTCCTCGTAATGTAGCTTACGCAGGGAGTTGTGGTTACATGTAAGAGATATGCATCAGAGCCTGTGGAAGTGATACCTGCGGCCAGAGCGTTTTCATACATATATGATGATCTTCTCGTATCTTTTCCTATTACGATCTTAGCAGGATTTCCGTCATGCTTCTTCTTGTAATACCAGCCCAAAAACTGTCCTGTCTTAAATGCATGTTCTGCTCTTAAGACCTTTCCTGCCTTGCCCCTGAAACCGTCAGTTCCGAAATATTTTCCCATTAAACTTTTCCTCCTTGTTTTGTCAGGGTTTTGACCCCGACTTATGATACGGACAAAAGTCTGAACGCTCTTAAGACTTTTGACTCTAGTAACATTATATGTAAAAATAAGACCTTGTCAACATAATGTTATATAACATTATGTATAAAAAGAAAAAATAAAAGAGGACCTGCATTAAGTCCTCTCTTTAATACTGCTTAATTTGTTTGATTTACTTAATGATCTTTCTGGTTGCACGATTGTTTTCCTTCATTTCATACATCCTGTCATCACTGAACGAAAGCCATTCGGTCAGCGTAAACGAAGGATCCGAATTACATATGAAATATCCGTAGCTTGCCCTTACGTTATAAGGCTTATCCGATTTTGAATTGAAATCCTCGAGATAATCCACGAAATGCTTAATGAATTTCCGGATGCTGTTTTCGGAGTAGTCCATCGCAAGTATCTCAAACTCGTCTCCTCCGACCCTGAAGCCCTGCTCGTCGGTAAATGCAGCACTCCTTATCGCATCGGCTATTATCTTCAGTGCAAAGTCGCCTTCTCCGTGTCCGAACGTATCGTTTATGGTCTTAAGGCCGTCCATGTCTATGCCGATGATCGCCATGGTACGGTTTTCATTTACCACCCGGTCGTACATCTCATGGGATTCCACATCAAAACCGTGCCTGTTCTTAAGTCCCGTGAGCACATCGGTTACATACATTGACTGCAGCTTATCGATCAGTGCCTCCGATCTTCTGTTTGCTCTCATGTGCTGCAGCGCATTACATATAGACACAAGCATAAATTCATAGAAGCTGCCTATAGTTCCGCCCGGGAAATAGTCTATTACCGCATAACCAAAGCTTGCGCGCTGGAAATGCAGAGGTATGACATAGTAAGCTTTCGGTTCGTCACTTATGAACTTATCGGGAAGTATCTCACTCCTCGGGAACTTGATCTTTATATTCTCAAGCCGTTTCGTGTCAACGAATGCTGTCCTTAAGACAACCTCATCGGTATAACCGACCATTTTCTCGTTTTCTATGGTTTCCCATGGATAATCGTTCAGCACTACGAAGAAATCTTTGTAATAATCATTGTTGCCTATGTATTTTTCGATATAGGAGTTAAGAGTATCAACATCCGATGAAACAACAGTGTCCAGGCTCATGAAACACGACTGCAGGTGTTCGCTGCGCTGTCTCTGCCACAGATCGAAGTAGTTTCTCAGAGCTTTTGTAAGTATCTTGGTCGAACTCTCACAGCAACCGCAGCTCTGTCTCGGTATGACAGTGGTCTTGACATACTCGTACTTATCAACCTTCTTTTTCTGACTCAGCCTGATGAACATGTCGCTGGCCATCTCTGCCATTTCCTTGACATCCATCTTTACGGATGTGATCGTGGGAATGGTATAGCTTACCTCATCAATATCATCAAAACCGGTTACCACTACATCCTTCGGGATCTCATAGCCTCTCGCCTGAAGCGCATGACACACGGAAATGGCCATGTAATCGTTGGCGCATACTATAGCCTCGGGAAGCTTTCCTCCCTTTCGCCTTTCTATTATGGTGTCAACAATCCGGTCTCCGGAGCCTCTCCAGAAATCTCCGTGATAAAGGTTCTCCTCTTTAAGCTCGAGCCCGTATTTTGCGAGCGTCCGTTTAAAACAGTTCAGTCTTTTTACCGCATCCGGATGTCCCTTGATACCGCTGACATAGAACAGATCCTTAAAATGATGAACCTCGATCAGGTGCTCTGTTATGCTTTCCATCGAATTCTCGTCATCTATAAGGATCGTATGGTAATCATCCGCTTCGCGCCTTATGCTTACTACGGGACATTTACTGTATTGCTTTACCATGTTAAGGACTTCTTCGGAAGCTTCTTCGTTTGTAAATGTATCAAGGCACAGGAATATGCCGTCATAATCGGAATAATCCGGCAGATAGGCCGCATTAAATTCACCGGCTTCAAATTCTACAGTTTCACCATATCCACCGAACCAGTTATAAATTATTGAATAATAGCCAAGCTCAGCCATCCTGTCAGAGAGATGACTGACCAGCTGGCTCTGATAATCGACTATAGTGCCGCATATGAATATAGCAACCTTTTTTCTTCCAACAAATCCCATACTTTTTCTCCAATGCCGTAAATGCGTAACGAAAATAAACCGATGGTCTCTATCAGATATATCGGCTTATTCTCTTACGTTTATTATATATTATTTTCGAAAAAATACAAGATAATTCGCGATTTTTTTAACATTTTTTAACATTTTTGACCATTTTCAGAGTCCGGTCAGGCATTTTCGATACGTTTTTCAACCTTTAAGGCTCTCATGGAGTTAAGAATAGCGAGAACAGCCACTCCCACATCGGCAAATACGGCCGCCCACATCGAGGCAAGACCGACTGCTCCGAGGATGAGTACAAGCAGCTTTATGCCGAGGGCAAATACAATGTTTTCCTTTACTATCCTTACCGTCTTACCCGCTATCTTCATGACAGCTGCGATCTTGGCCGGGTTGTCATCCATTATGACCACATCGGCAGCTTCTATAGCCGCATCCGATCCGAGGCTTCCCATGGCTATTCCTATGTCGGCTCTCGTAAGTACGGGCGAATCGTTTATCCCGTCTCCCGCAAATGCCAACTTGCCGCGTCCCGTAAGCTCTCCCATCAGCCTTTCCACAGCAAGTACCTTGTCCTGGGGATAAAGCTCCGCAGCCACTTCGTCAATTGCCCTTCCGGAAAATGAGGGGTGCTTCGAAACCGCATTTTCATGTATCTTATCACAAACTGCCTCAGCCTGGTCTTTACGGTCTCCGGTAAGGAGCACGCATTTCTCGACACCTGCGGCTTTCAGTCCCACAAGCGCATCAACGCTCTCAGGCTTTATGGAATCCGAGATGAGTATCGAACCCATGAACCTTCTGTTTTTTGCTATATAGACTACCGTCCCGGGATCTTTAACCTTTTTATAGGATATATCGTAAGCCTGCATAAGCTTTTCGTTTCCCGCAAGGATCTCTTCCTGTCCTTCTCTTGCATCATTCTTTAAGATATCCGCCTCTGTTCCTGTCTTTGCCTGTGCATCCGCTAAAGGGATCCTCAAAGCCACTACGCCCTGTCCGGCAATCTCGCGGGTATCGATGACCTGATACTTGTCTTCGCTCTTTGACATGTTTGCTTCGGCGGCAAGGCATACGGCCCGTGCCACCGGATGGGTAGAGTTTTTCTCGGCCGCTCCCGCCAATGCCAGCAAATCTTCATCGCTGATGTTTTCGGGATAAATCCCATTCACCTTAAATTCGCCCTTTGTAAGTGTTCCCGTTTTGTCAAAGCATACCGTTTTTACATCCGCGACAGCTTCAAGATGGTTACTGCCCTTTACAAGCACTCCTATGGACGAGGCTGCGCCTATCCCGCTGAAAAATCCCATGGGAACCGATATGACAAGCGCACACGGACATGATATTACGAGGAACGTACATGCTCTCTTGATCCACTCCGCCCATTCTCCCGTGATCAGGGACGGTACCACCGCAAGTATCACTGCCGCAATGGTTACAGCCGGCGTATAATACTTTGCGAAGCGGTGTATGAAGTTTTCATGTTTGCTTTTCCTTGAGGATGCATTCTCAACCATTTCAAGTATCTTTGAAACTGTCGAATCCTCATATGCCTTTGTGGTCCTGCACTTAAGCAGTCCGCTTCCGTTTATGCTGCCGCTGTATATCTCGTCGCCTTCTGCAGCACGTCTCGGTACCGCCTCTCCGGTTAAGGCCGAAGTGTCAAGGTAGGACTCGCCGCTTAAGATAACGCAGTCTATCGGAACCCTTTCACCGGGTTTTATTATTATCGTGCTTCCCGTCTCAACGTCCTCGGGATCGGTTTTCTCCACCGTTCCGTCTTCTGTCTCGACATTAGCGTATTCGGGGCATATGTCCATGAGATCCGCGATCGATTTTCTCGATTTTCCGACAGCGTACGACTGGAAAAGCTCTCCAACCTGGTAAAACAGTATGACCGCTACAGCCTCGGAGTACTCTTTTATCCCATAAGCTCCTATGCTTGCGATTAGCATCAGGAAATTTTCGTCAAAAACCTGACCGTGACAGATGTTTTTTACCGCCTTAAAGACTATATCGTAACCTGCAAGCAGGAACGGTACCAGGAATACGAGGGGTTCATATATCTTTCCTTCAATGTTTTCCTCGTAAAATCCCGAAGTATGCGAAAATATGAGCAAGCCTGCATATATTATGCCTGCCGCTATGATCCTGTATAATATTTTCTTCTGTTTCGGACTCATACACCGCCTCCTGCTAAACTTTTATAACCATGGCAAACCTATACTTTCCTCACGGTTATAAGTGTTTGGATTTCTGTCCCATTATCTCTCTATAACGCAGTCAGGTTCAACCTTCTTACATACCTTGACTATCTCTTCCATTATCTCTTCAAAACGTGCGTCATCCGCATCCACTGTCATCTTCTGAGCCATGAAGCTTACGCTTGCGTCGTTTACTCCATCGATCTTTTTGATGGCATCCTCCATTTTTGCTGCGCAGTTAGCACAATCAAGATCCTGCAGTTTGAATTTCTTTTTCATGTTTTCTACCCGCCGTTTCCGGCATCCTTTCTTTAAAAATATTTTATTTTTTATAACGTTTTTTACATCTTGAATATATGTTGCGATATCACTGAGTTAAGTCTCGTATGTCATTAAGTCTTCGGCTTTTCTAAGCCGTTAACGCATTCCAGGTTTTATTCCAGGATATGTTCTATCCCCTGGGCGATGATCGAGCTTACATGTGAATCTGCAAGCATATATATGATCGACTTGCCCTCTCTTCTGTTAGTTATAAGCTTCATCTGTTTAAGGATCTTAAGCTGATGCGAAACAGCCGACTGTGTCATATTGAGTGAATCGGCCAGGTCGCACACGCACATCTCGTTTTCAAACAGCGCAAACAGAATCCTTATCCTTGTTGAATCCCCGAAGCACTTAAACAGTTCAGCCAGATCGTAAAGCTTGTCCTCGTCCGGCATAAGGTTTTTAAGCTCATGTGCGTTCCCTGTGTGTTCGTGCACATGCACAGCCGCATTTTTTCCGTTCTCTTTTATTGCCATATCCTTCAACCCCCGTCAGATTTAAGTCTGCAACATATGAGCATCTGTTCATATGTTCATAATATATCATTCTTTTACTCTTGTCAACTACTTTTTTAACTTTTTTCAATTGACTAAAAAGCAAATATAAACTATAATAGTAAGATGCATAGGTTTGCAAAAAAGTCAAGATTAAGAGGAGGTCCTCATGGAATTCATAAAAACTGATTTAAAAGATGTTTACATTATCGAACCCAAGGTTTTCGGAGATCACAGAGGCTGGTTTTATGAGAGCTGGACAGAAAGGGATTTTGAGAATGCAGGTCTCTCCTATCATTTCATACAGGATAACCAGAGTTATTCCGCAAAAGCGGGTACCCTTCGCGGTCTGCATTTTCAGAAGGGCGAGTATTCACAGGCAAAACTGGTACGTTGCGTAAGAGGCAAGATCATGGATGTCGCCGTAGACTTAAGACATGATTCTCCTACCTATCTTAAGTGGACAACCATCGAGCTTTCCGCCGAAAACAAGCGCGAGTTCCTTATCCCGAGAGGATTTGCCCACGGTTTTCTTACATTGACGGATGATGTGGAGTTTATATACAGATGCGACAATTACTACGCTCCCGCTCACGAGGCAAGCATCCGCTTTGACGATCCCGACCTCAATATAAACTGGGGCATCACGGATCCTATCCTTGCAGCAAAAGACACTGCCGCTCCTTTCCTTAAAGACTATCTTGACAAGGGGGTATTATTCTGATGGAAAAAAAGTATGATTACTTAATAGTTGGTGCGGGCCTTTACGGCGCCGTTACGGCATACGAGCTAAAAAACAAGGGGTACAGCTGTCTTGTCATTGACAAGCGTAAAACCATCGCAGGTAATATCTACACAGAAAATGTGGATGGTATAAACGTACATAAGTATGGTGCACATATCTTCCACACCTCCGATAAAAAGATATGGGATTACATCAATCAGTTTGCGGATTTCAACAATTTCGTAAACTCACCGGTTGCCCGTTTCCATGACGAGCTCTACAATCTGCCCTTCAACATGAACACCTTCTCCAAGCTCTGGGGCATAGTTACTCCTCAGGAGGCTGCCGCAAAGATACGCGAGCAGATAGCTGCCGAGAACATCACCGGCGAACCTTCAAACCTCGAGGAGCAGGCCTTAAGTCTTGTCGGACGTGATGTGTACGAGAAGCTTGTAAAGGAATATACCGAGAAGCAGTGGGGAAGAAGCTGCAAAGATCTTCCCGCATTTATCATAAAGAGGCTTCCGGTACGTTTCACTTTCGATAACAACTATTTCAACGATAGATATCAGGGTATCCCCATCGGCGGATATACCGCTATAGTGGAAAAGATGCTCGAAGGCGTCGATGTCCGTTTAAATACCGATTATTTCAGCCTTAAGCGTGAATATCAGGCAAAAGCCGGCAGCGGAAACGACCAGATCACCGATTACGGCTGCGGCATAGCCGACAAGGTTATCTATACGGGAATGATCGACCGTTTCTTCGATTGTTCACTCGGCGAGCTTGAGTACAGATCGTTGAGATTTGAGACCGAGAAACTTGATACCGAGAACTTCCAGGGCGTGGCTGTAGTAAACTACACCAGTCACGAGGTTGACTATACGAGGATCATCGAGCATAAGCATTTCGAGTTCGGAAAACAGCCTTCAACCATTATCACAAAGGAATATCCCAAGACCTGGGAGGCAGGCGACGAGCCCTACTATCCCGTAAACAACGAGATGAACAACAAGCTTTACGCAGAATATAAAAAGATGGCGGATGCCATCCCGAACGTATTCTTCGGCGGCAGGCTCGGTCAGTACAAGTATTTCGATATGGATAAGGTTATCGCACAGGCACTTGAGGACATCCCGTCCATGTAAACATAAGATCCTTCGCTGACGCTCAGGATGACATACAAGTGAAGTGATGACACGAAAGTGAAAAAGAAAGACTTTTAGTAACACGGTACAAAAACATATTTTGTATATAAGTAAAGGAGGGACTGCGCCATTTAAGGCTGCCGGACGTATTAATGGGAATAAGAAGAACATATCGCATAAGCCTGATCGTTATGATCGCATTTTTGACATCAGTTATCATAATTTCATGTACGGACAGGGAGGTGCTTGCCAGAGAGGAACTTACCGGCAGGACTTCCAAAGAGGTAGTTTCCAAAATGGGACTCGGCTGGAATCTCGGCAATACCTTTGATGCCACCGGAGGAAACCGGTCAAACATTTACAGCCAGGAGACATCATGGGGAAATCCCCAGGTGACCCGCGAGCTTATTGAGGCCATCCATGACAGAGGCTTCAAGACTATCCGTATTCCTGTTACTTGGATGAACCACATTGACAAAAACAATAATTATACGATCAATCCCGAGTTCCTTGCACGTGTAAAGGAAGTTGTCGATTATGCTTATGAGCTCGATATGTTCATCATCCTTAACGCACATCACGAATCCTGGATAAACACTCCGAAGATTGGAGAGATCCCTACCTCGGATAATACCGGCTACATGGCAATAGGCACGGAGCTTGCTGCTGTCTGGGATCAGATTGCCGATTATTTTGCGGATTACGACCAGCACCTGATCTTCGAAGGAATGAACGAGCCGAGAATGCAGGGCACCGATATCGAATGGTCCGGAAACCGGAATGCATACGAAGGCGTAAATTACCTCAACCAGGTATTTACTTATACAATAAGAAACAACGGCAAAGGGCTTAACAGCGAACGCTGTCTGATGATCCCCGGATATGCGGCTTCATCAAGTGATACCGTCTTAAAAACGATCTCCATACCCACCTACGCCGGCGAACCCGTAAAAAATCTCATAATTTCAGTACACTGCTACAGTCCTTATGACTTCTGTCTTTCGGACAACCTTGATGATTTTTACCCGGATGACAAGAATCTTACCTCATCGATCGACAATGTATTCAAGGATGTCGAGGAGCTTTTCCTGTTTAACGATATCCCGGTTGTCATAGGCGAAACAGGCGCCACAAATACAAACGATAATACCGAAGCCCGTGAGAGATGGGCCGCTTACATGGGACAGAAGTCAAGCGAATACGGTATCCCCATCGTTATCTGGGATAACGGTTCTTACGGAACCTTAAACGGCGAACGTCATGCATGGATCAACCGGAGATCCTGTGAATGGAACTACCCCACAGTTGTCGACAGTCTTTTCGAAGGCGCCGGAAAATCGGAGTGGGGCAAGCTCACAGCAGAGCATAAAGCTTCATATGTAGATGATAATATAAAAACATCCGTTATCGGAGGAAATATGATCTGGCAGAATACCGAAGGTGTCAGCGTCTCATCATATCCTGCCGCAAACGCACTGCAGCTTAAATATTTAAGAAATTACATTTATCCCAGCGGAGAACTTGCTGTTCTATACTCCGGGAACTCCGCTCCGAGGCTTGATTTAAGTGACGGTGAAAACGACACAACGGCCGCCGGCATCTTCCCTGACCGTATTGAGGATTGCGATGATAAACACATAGCATATTATACATATCTTACAGTTTACCGGATAGTGGATAACAGTGAGATTTTCTCTCTCAGCAGCGTAAAAGAATTCACCGTATGCTCATCCGGCGAAGATATCACGGTATATGAGATTTCTACCGTCATGAATGATTCAGCCGTAACATATATTGCAAACGGTGCCGAATTTGACGGCTCAGTCCGGTCCGTACCTGTTCTGCCCGGTCTTAAGTTCCTCGGCTGGTACACGACAAAGACCTACAATGAAGGAACTGTTTATACCGGGAAGGCCGGACGGAATCTTACGGTGTATGCGAAATTTGCGCTTGCGGCTGACGAGGAAGCGGATTCCCATGTTATACTTCCGCCCGACCCTACACCGACGCCGACGCCTGTCCCGACAGCTGTCCCGACTGCAACTCCGACCCCGGTTCCGACAGTAACGCCTACTCCGACAGCGACTCCTGCTCCGACAGTGACTCCTACTCCGACTTCCGTTTCAAAAGAGGAAGTCACCTCTGCTCCGGCTAAGGACAATGACAGCGGAAAGACTGACAAATCCGATAACAAAGAAGCTCCGGAAAACAATACCGACAATACCGTACTTATTATAGTATTAACGGCACTCGGGACCTTCATTATCGGTATGGGCTCATTCTTCCTTATAAAACGAAAGAAAAAATAATCATAAAGGTACAAAAATGCAAAACGATACAGAAATCAAAGAACTGCTCGTCCGTAAGTTCAAAGAGCTTTACGGAAGTGGCGATTGCCGGATCTTCTTTGCTCCCGGCAGAGTAAATCTCATAGGTGAACACACCGACTATAACGGAGGGCATGTTTTTCCCTGTGCTCTTACAATCGGTACTTATGCAGCGGTCATCAAAAGACAGGATCGCAAGCTCCGTTTCTTTTCTGTAAACTTTGAGGGAAAAGGAGTTATCGAATCTTCGATTGACGATCTCGTATATAGTGAAGCTGCCGGATGGACAAATTATCCCAAGGGCGTCATGTGGGCGTTTAAGGAAAAAGGCATGGAGCTTCCTTCCGGCCTCGATATCGTCTACTACGGCAATATCCCCAACGGCTCCGGGCTTTCCTCTTCCGCTTCGATAGAGGTGCTTACGGGCTTCCTCCTTAAGGAATTGTACGGATTTGATGTTTCAAACATTGACCTTGCGCTTATCGGTCAGTTCTCGGAGAATAAGTTCAACGGCATGAACTGCGGCATTATGGATCAGTTCGCATCGGCCATGGGAAAAAGAGACCACGCGATCTTTCTCGACACGGCAACCCTTGAATTTACGTATGTTCCCATCCGCCTTGAGGGCATAAAGATCGTCATTGCAAATACCAACGTAAAGCATACGCTTACGTCTTCAAAATACAACGACCGCCGCCGCGAAAGCGAGGCCGGGCTTGCTGAATTAAAGAAGGTATGCGGCATTTCATCCTACGGAGATATGGATAATGCCATGTTTAGTAAATACGGCAGTGCCATAAAGGATGAAATCTGCTACAGAAGGGCAAGGCATGCGGTAAGTGAAAACATCAGGACCATAGACGCCGTTAAGGCTCTAAACGCAAATGACCTTGCCACCTTCGGAAAGCTCATGAACGAATCCCATGTTTCTCTTGACCGGGATTATGAGGTTACCTGTGATGAGCTTAATGCCATGGCCGAAGCCGAATGGCAGCAGGAGGGCGTGATCGGCGCTCGAATGACCGGCGGAGGTTTCGGCGGATGTACGGTTGCACTGGTCAAAGAAGATAAAGTGGATGACCTTATATCTGCTGTCGGCAGAAAGTATTTCGAAAAAACAGGCATCAAAGCTGACTTCTATGTTGTAAGTATAGGAGATGGTCCTTATGAATTATGATATGATACCGGTTAGCGGAGGTTTTTATGAGCGGCAAAGTCAGAAATAAAGTAAATAGTAAAAATCAGGCTAAGCCGGACAACATAAAGGAAGCCATAGTATACAAGAACAAATTCGGGCTTAATCCCTATCTGCTGCCGCTGATGTTTGTCCTATGCATTCTTCCCCTGATAATCCACGTAAAGGTATACCGCGATTATCTTGAGGATTGCCCGTTCTTTTACAGCAATGAATACGGAGAATCATCCGATGTCTTCCTGTATTACAAGATGGTCTTCTTTATCACGTCAGGCTGTATAATGCTTGCCTTGCTGGTTGTAAGGACCTTCTTCAGCAATCTGAAATTAAGCTTCGTAAAACTGTTCGTTCCGCTCGGCGGCTATGCTCTGCTTGCATTTTTATCGGCAGTGTTTTCAAAGAACAGCAGCTTCAGCTTTTCCGGGATTTATGAGCACTTTGAGTCGGTATGGGTTCTGCTCGGATATGCACTTACCGCCTACTATGCATTCCTTATCGTTTCAACCACAAAAGATCTCGAATGGCTGATGTGTGCACTTACGGTAGGAACGATAATCATGTTCCTGCTCGGACTGTCACAGGCGTTTTCTCATGACTTCATCCGTTCGGACTTTGCGGCCGACATGCTTATCCCGTCCGAAATACGCGAGTTTAATCCGGATGCAAAGCTGGAATTCATGTTCCCGCTGGATCGTGTATATCTGACATTATACAATCCGAACTATGTAGGCTCATATGCAGCGCTTCTTTCTCCGGTATTCCTGATGTACGGTTTTGCAAAGAAGAACCTGAAGATGCTGATAATAAACATCATCATATATCTGGGTCTGCTCATGTGTCTGCTCGGTTCAGGTTCAAGGGCAGGTTTCATAGGTATCTTCTTCTCACTTCTACTGCTCGGTATAATATATAATAAGAAGCTGATCAAGTTCATTCCCGAGCTTATCATCGGTATCGTACTTGTCGTAGGAACCGTTTATACCTACAACAATTATACCAACGGCCAGCTGACAAACCGTTTAAAGTCCGCACTTGAGATTGAACCGTACGAGCCGGCGCTTAAAGGCATAGATACCAACAAGGACAACCTGACCATACACTACAAGGATAACGATCTGATCCTAGCCATACCGTCAGACCGCAGTAATCCTACCTACGATCTTTATGCATTTGACGGTACAGGCGCCGAAGTTGCTTATACCGGTTCCTTTAACAAGACCGACATCTGCTTTGATTACGTAACGGAGGATCCCCGTTATAAGAGTATTTCCATCAAATATATTTATACCAGCCTTAACATCTGGAACAGCGAGGTTAATGATGTTCCGGCCTTTATCATAAACATTGACGGTAAGAAATGGAAATTCATCTACCTTAATACAAAATCCGAGGACAAAACCGGTTTCTATTACTACACAAAACAGAACAAGCCCTCAAAGATGAACAATGCGGATCATCTTGAGTCCATGGCAAAATACGGAAGAGCTTTTTCGGGCCGATTCTTCATCTGGTCATACACTCTGCCTCTGTTAAAGAACAATATCATCTTAGGTACAGGTCCCGATACCTTTATCCTGAACTTCCCGAACGACGATTATGTCGCCATGGAAAATTACGGCTACGGCGATGAGGTCATGACCAAGCCTCACAACATGTATCTGCAGATAGCCGTTCAGACCGGAGTACTTTCGCTCATATGCTTCCTTGCCTTCTATTTCTGGTATTTCGTATCAAGCATACGTCTTTTCAGGAGGGCGGACAGGTCTCAATACACTGTTATGCTGGGTATCGGTATACTCTGCGGTACTTTCGGCTATATGATAGTCGGACTGATCAACGACTCCATGATAGTGGTCGCTCCCCTCTTCTGGTGTCTTACCGGAATAGGCATAGCCATCAACTTTATGATAAAAAGAGATGAGCTGTTTGCGGTTATAAGCGAGGTTAAGCCCGAAACTAAGACCGGGGATGCAGACAAAGATAAAGAAAACGTGCCGGAAGAAAATACCGTGCCGGAAGACGCAACACTTCCGGAATCAAATGTCAAAGAGCAGAATCCAAAAAATAAAGCTCCAAAAAAGAACACGAAGTCAAAGCACAAATAATATACAGGGGGGAACAACATGAAGCTGAAGAGACTGACTTTCCTATTGCTCACATTTTTATTCATTTTCGTTCTGAGCGAGCCTTTTCTTACTCTGACAACAGCCGCAACGGCTCCTTCGGTAAAAGAAAAGGAAGTAACGCTTTATACCGATTCCGATACATATAAGATAAAGTATAATAACGTTGCGGACGACGCCACCCTGAAGTTTAAATCTTCCAAAAGATCCGTTGTTACGATAAAGAAATCAAAAGTAACTCCCAAGGGCCCCGGAAAAGCTACAGTAACCATAAAGGTTAAGCAGAACGGAAAAAGCTATACCCTTAAGGTTAAGTTCACGGTACTTGATGCCTCACAAAAACAGTCTTCAAAAACCGACTATGACGCACTTGCTATAGAGAGGGTTGCAGAGCTCAAAAAAAGCGCAGTTGACAAGGGCAATACAATCTTCAGATTTGAGGGTGATGTTCTTCAAACATCCGATGATGTTACAAACAAGATTTTTTCACAGGCAAGCAAGTATTATTCCTCATATTTTTCGCTCTGTGTCAACAGCCTTGACATCCTAAGATCCGAACAGGAATATCTTGACATGTTCCCGGGGATTTCCACCATTGTATTCGACGATGTAAGGATTTATAAAAATACCATTGCCGTAAAGGTCACTGTGGAACGTAAAGGGAGCAGTTTTAACTCGGATGAATTTGTCATCGACTGTGTCCTGTCAAACGGAAACACTTCCTATCTGACTTCTTCGCAGAAAGCACTGTATGACAAAGTATTATCCCTTGCCAAAAGCTTAAAGGGCAAGGATGAATATACAACCGTAAAGAACATACATGACTATCTTGTGCTGAACATTGCATATCCTTCCAGCTATTCCGGTGATGGCTACCATACACTTGACTATGCGTTAAACAGAGGAAAATGTGTATGTGACGGTTATTCCAAGGCTTTCTATTTCCTTTGCAAGGCATCGGGAATTGATGTGATCCTGCTATCAGGTGATGCGGTCAATTCTTCCGGTAACTCCGAATCCCATGCATGGAACAAGGTTAAGATCAATGATAAATGGTACAGCATCGATGTCACATGGGACGATCCCTTCCCCGACGTTCCCGGTCAGGTAAAGACCAATTATTTCCTTATAACAGACAAGGATATAAGCATCAACCACTTCTGGGACAATACCGGACTCCCTGTTGCGGATAGTACCGATCTCGGTATAATATATTCCACCTACGGCAGTCTACCTTCCGTATCGGGTTCATCCGAAACTATTGACTATATCTCTTCCAAAGTTTCCGGAAAGCTCGGCGACAGCTTCGATGTTACATTTGAATTCGTCGAGAAGACCGGCAGTAAGGCAATCACCACAAAAGTACAGGATCTCCTTAAAGGTTACCACAACAGTTACGGATGCGGATACAGTTACAGCACCGAAAGCGCAGGCTTCTACGGAACATATTACAAAGTACGTATTTACAGATAAAATGAAAAGGATATACCGGCTTAACGGTATATCCTTTTTGTTTTAAACTTCCTTTATAAACGGTTCCTCTCCGTCTGCTACGGGGATCATGACGAATCTTTCTCCCTCCATCGTCTCAATCTTTATCGTCTCCGCGCGTCCTGTGGGTATTATTATCTTTATCGCCTTATTCTCCGGCATATCCGCGGTATCGGGACTTTCAAGCTTCTGCTTAAGCTCCGTGATCTCTTTTACGAGAGCCTTTTCCCTTCTCTCCCCTTCGCTTGCTTTTAAAGCTTTTTTATCGACAAAGCTTTGTAATACAGGAGGCTCCTTCTCAAACGCCTCCTCACAGGTATCAACTATCTTGTTGACATAAGCTTCTTCCTTTACCGCATCCTTTACCGCAGCTGTAAGCACCTCCCGGTCAAGTGTCATGCCGCTTACATCCTCGCCCTCGGCAGAGCTTTCTTCGAGTTTGGTGTTTATGCTGTCGTGTATCTTTAAAAGCATATCCTTTGCTTTTTCCTTATCCTCGGTGCCGAATGACTCATCCACAACATCCTTCAAAACAGTTCTGCACTGTGTGGCCGTCTTTTTAGTGCTGCATCCAATTACGGAATCTATTATCTCATCATGTATATCGGCCGTATCCTTGGTATAATAGCATACATGATGAATATCTGCGGAACGGTCCGAAAAGCAGGGGAACATGAATGCCACATCGGGAGCTCCCGCAACCCAGTCCTTCTCTCTCGCTCCCATCCTGTTCTCATTCGGAAGGTACCCGAGTCCGGCCTTGGTCTGGTTTACCGGACATATGCTCACTATAATATAGGAAAATACTTCCTCCGATTCATCTAAGGCCAGCTTGTCCTTTGTCTTTGTCATCACGTCATAATCGTCATAGAGAACCGTTATAAGGAAATTCCCGTCATAAACATAGCTGTCTATTATCCTGTCAAAAAGCAGGTCAACAAGCTCAGCATTCTTTAATCCGCTTTCCTTCAGAGCGGTAAGGAATCTGTAGTTTTCTCCCTCCTCCTGTGAGGAAGTAAAGGCGAATTCCATCAGATTGTCACCGATATTACCGGATAGCGATTTCTTTGCAATATCAAGGTATTTAAAGGCTTCCTCTTCCGGAAGGTTCTGGAAGCTCTCATTCTGGACAACTACCTTTTCCCTTGAGCTGTTTACATAGCAGAGGCTCATCCTGCTTATCGAATTATCCTTAACAAAACGTCTTCTTAGTTCGTTTCTGTCTGAATTAGTCATTATCTCATCCTTTCGGGCTGTCCTCTTCCGTTTTTGTCTCAGCCGTATCCAGTATCTCCTCGCGAAGGCTTTCGACCATGTCCGCGTTCTTTGCCTTTACGAGCGCATCATAATCAAAAACAATGAATCCCGTAGCTTTTCCCGATTTTCTCATATATCTTACCATATCGGCTATCAGGTACTGATTGTACCATTCGGTATCTAAAATATTCCCTTTTACCGTATTGTCCGAGTTCATCTTATATGCGGGAAGTCCGGTATATATCCTTACATTTTCATTCGTACATGCATCGATCCACTTCCGGAGCGTTTCGTTATACGGGAAAATGTTTTTGCTGTTAAAGCTCCAGTAAAGCTGCGGACAGATATAATCTATATACCCGTCCTCAGACATCCATGTCCTGTAATCCACATAATAGCTGTTCTTATCGTCGAAATAATCTATGAAACCTCCGGGACTTATACCGAAGACCACGTTCTTATCGATTGATTTTACAGCTTTGTAAACCGACTTTACAAGGGTATTGACATTATCCATCCTCCACTCGTAGATGGGCATAACCCGGTCTCCCGCTTTCTGAGCCTTCTTTTTATATGTCTCATACTCCCGGGCATCAAAATTCGTCTCGTAGTCCGTCCCAAGGTCAGGATAGAAATAATCGTCAAAATGTATGCCGTCAACATCATAATTCTTTACTATTTCCTTTACGCCGTTTACGATAAGCTTTCTTACCGCAGGAACCGAAGGATTGTAATAAAGCTCTCCGTTATATGTAAGGACATAGCGGTCGTCACTTTTCTTGGAATTGGTAAGCCATTTACGTGCCTGGTTTTTCTTTGAAAGTTTCTCTACACTCGTCCCGTAATTCCAGGTACTGGTTACCCTGTAAGGGTTTATCCATGCATGAATTTCAAGTCCTCTTGAGTGCGCCTCTTCTACCATGATCTTTAAGGGATCATAGCCGGGATTCACTCCCTGCTGCCCCGAAGCAAAAGATGACCACGGAAAATAGGAGGATTTATACATCGCATCCCCGTAAGGACGTACATGCACCATTACCGCATTCAGCTCACAGCTGACAGCTGTATCGAACATTTCCCCTACATACGCCGTAAAGTCCTCTGCAGACATATGGCTTGAGTCCTCAAAATCATAGTATGGGATCCATACTCCCCTGAATTCCTTAACATTCCCCGTCAGCCGGTCTTCATAATAGTCATTGTAAAAAGCCTCTGCTCCCGCTCTTCCCGAAGGAAAAAGAGAGATGAGCAAAACGGAGATCAAACCTAAAACAACGTTTGTCCTTATCTTCTTTCCGATATTCATTCTGTCCTCGTATTTCTTTTTGAAAACCTGTGTCATTCTGAGCAAAGCGAAGAATCCTTTAGTCTTACGGCTATAAGATTCTTCGCTAACCGCTCAGGATGACGATCAGAGCTTAAATATGTCTTTTAATGTATTTACCGCGGCCGGGCTGTGCAGTAATTACGCCGTCCTTCTGGAGTATCTCACCGCGTCCGATTGTATATCTGGGCCATCCTTTGAATTTCATGCCTTCATATACCGAGAAATCACTGTCTCCGAAAAGTTCGGGAGTTATCTCCCTCTCCCAGCCAAGGTCCACTATAGCAAGGTCGGCGTCATATCCGGGTGCGATCACGCCCTTATCCCTTAAAAGGAATACCTTTGCGGCATTTGTACTGTTCACCTTTGAGAGCGTGGTCAGCGGGATGCCCCTCTTATGATAACCTTCGCTGATAAGAGTCGGAAGTATCATTCCGGGACCTCCGAAACCAACAAAAACATCCCAGATATCATTTCCTCTCTCGAATCTCTTTTCCTTCCTTACCGGTACATTATCGGTTCCCATGGTCTGTACGCTTCCGTTACGGATACCTTCCCAGAGTGCCTCATTATCATCCTTTGTACGAAGAGGAGGATTAACCTTTCCCAAAAGCCCACAGGGTGAATCCTTTGTAAGCGCAAGGTAATGAGGGCAGGTTTCGATCGTTACCTTACCCCTTAAGACCTTCCTCAGTGTCTCGTACATTTCAACGGACGATTTTGCGGAAGTATGCACAACATACATGTTTCCGTCCACGATATGGTTAAGCCACATGGTATCGGCCACGGTTATGGTCTCTACCCAGCCGGGACGGGTCTTTTCAAAGCCGGTAAGTGAGAATCTGTCCTCTTCAAGATTCTGTTCCTTTACATCCTTCTGGAGAGCCCTGAAGATATCCGCATCTTCGCAGTGTATGCACATTACAAGCTCGGGAGATATTTCACGCAGCCTCTTCATTATAAAGTAAAAATCAGCCTTGTCAAGAGTAAGTGCAGCTTCCTTCGGCAGATCGTAGAAGGTATGCGCTATATCCTGCTTGTCAAAGAAAAACTTGAATGAAGTAATGCCCAGCTTCTCCACATAACCCTCAAGCTCACCGATATGCTCTTTTGCACAAAGTCCCAGTGAAAAAGCAAAGTCAACAAGACTGTTCTTCTCGCCTTCCTCTATTGCCTCCTGTACGGTCTCATAGTAATTTCCTTTTCCCCTGTGGTAATTTAACAGAGTGGTAAGTCCGCCTATTACCTGTCTGGGAGTATCTGCCCTGAAGGCGTCTCCCAAGGGCTTATAAAGTCCCAGATGCTGATGGGGATCGATGGTACCCGGCATAATGTACATGCCGCCGGCGTCGATCACCTCGGCATCCCCTGCATATTCTCCCGGTTGAAAAACTGCTGCGATCTTTTCTCCCCTTATAAGAAGATCGGCTTTTCTAACCTCTGTTTCAAATACGACGTTTCCGTTAATGATGATCTTATCCATGTTAAACCCTCCTTCTGGATTTTGTATTTTTTCTTTTTGATACAGGTTCGTAATATATCCGCCGCCAAAAGTTTACCGGTAAATGTCACCTGGCAAATGCCAGCCGGCAAATACTTTTTATGGTCCCCGGACAATAAAATGTCCGGCAATACCCCTCGTGACACATTACATACCCAGATACATTTCTTTTATCTCACTGCTCTCAAGAATTTCCTTTGCGGTTCCCTCTTTGCGGATCCTGCCCTGCTCAAGTACATATGCCCTGTCCACGATTTTTAAAACATCAAATATATTCTGCTCGGCTATGAGCACCGCTACGCCCTTTTTCCTGATGTTTACGACTGCCTCAAGCACCTTCTGCGTCATGATCGGAGAAAGTCCGATAGAAGGCTCATCAAGAAGCAGCAGCTTGGGATCTGCCATCAGGCCCCTGCCTATGGCAACCATCTGCTGCTGACCGCCGCTTAAGTTTCCGGCTGCCTTGGCGCTCATCTCTTCAAGC
>JAEEVO010000162.1 GCA_016290905.1 Lachnospiraceae bacterium
AGCGATACGGTTTATGCCGTAAGTTTTGACTGTGGAGAATATGGGACAGTTCCGCCGATACAGCTTTTGAAGGCAAACAGCGAAAATTGCAAGGTTAGTAAGCCGGATGATCTTGTAGAGGGAACAAGTACCTATGACGGAAAGATCTTTGCCGGCTGGTATCAGGACGACAACTATCAGATCCGCTATGATTTTAATTCCGAGGTGACGTCCGATCTGTATCTTCATGCCAAATGGGCAACGGCAAGCAACAGCCTTGAGAATGCATCCGTGAAAATGTTCTATCGCTATACCGGCGATACCATCGAGCCTGTGGTAGAAAACAATATCGGAAGCACGCTCACGAAAGGTGAACATTACCAAATCGACAGCATCATATCCGAAAAAACGAATACGGCTGTGGATAATATGAAGGATCCCGGTTTTTACAAGCTCACAATCACTGGCAAAGATACGTACACCGGCAAACAGGAAAACCTGCGTGTCTGCGTACTGACCTTTGGCAAATATGACCCTGTTACGGGAGTACTTGATAATAATGCCACCTTGCCGGAAGGAAAAGATGCTGCCATAGTCACTTCTTCCACCGTATCCATGAATACGGGCTGGTATGTGGTGACCGAGGATGTGAAAATGGATTCCCGTATAAAGGTAAAAGGCGATGTTCACCTTGTTTTATGCGACGGCGTGACACTTGACGCCGCAGGCATGCTTGAAAACGGAGACTATCAGGAAAACATGGGCATCAGCGTTACGGAGGGAAACTCTCTGACCATCTATTCCCAGGAGGGAAATAGCGGAAAGCTTTATGCGAGTACCAGGAAGGTGAACTACTATGCTGCTATCGGCGGCGACTGCCCTGCAGATTACAGTAATAATAGCAATAATAATATCAATAACAATAACGGAAATTTCAGCTTCCTGAACGGAAAAGAAAACGGTAATGCCGGAAGCATTACGATCCACGGCGGTGAGATCATCGCAAAGGGCTCCATGTACAGCGCGGCCATCGGCAAGGCGGGGAAGGACGGCGTTGACGGAAAGGGCGGAAAGATCACCATATACGGAGGAAAGATCACTGCCGAACGCTTTACCAGTTACGGAGATATCAGCAGCCAGAGCGACACCGCTATCGGAGGGCCCGGCGCAGAGATACATCTTTCCCATTGCCGCAAAGACGACTATATTCTGTCGGAAGGCTATCAGGGGACGCTTAACTTTGACAGGGCTTTTATTATTGAAGATACCTCAACTCTTGTCAAGCCGGAAAATATCAACGACTCCCTGGGGAAAAAGATCCTGCCCGTTGATTCCTTTAATGTCTGCGAAGTTACTTTTGACAGCAACGGAGGCACTCCGGTTAAAGCACAGACGCTTGCAATGGGCAAGCTGGCTACAATGCCGGCGACACCCATAAAGCGGGGGTATGAGTTTGTGGGCTGGTATACGGATCGTAAGTTTGACGAACGATTCAAATTCGATTTCACATATAAAACCGTTGATACAGACCTGATCCTTTACGCTAAGTGGGTGGAAGTCGATCCGATCAGCTATATCGGTGCGGATGGGCAGATTTCAGGTTTTACTGCATACAGCCCTATGGAAGCAGATTATACCGAGCTGCCCGCCGGAAGCTACTATGTCGATCAAACCATTACTCTGCCTGACCGCGTAAAAGTAACGGGAGAAGTGAACCTGATCCTGGGAGATGGTAAAACCCTTACCGCGCCCCTGGGTATTAGCGTGCTGGGGAATAATACCCTCAATATTTTCTGCCAAGAAAGAGGAACAGGTACATTAGAGGCTAACGCGGAAGAGAAAAATGCTGCCATCGGTGGTGATTCATCCGGGGATAATGTAAGCGGAGCTTCCGGTAATATAAATATATACGGCGGATACATTGAAGCAAAGGGCGGAACGGATGCTGCGGCCATCGGAGGCGGTAGAAATAATCAGAATTACGGCACGATACGCATCTACGGCGGATCCATCAACGCTATAAGCGGTAAATACGCAGCAGCCATCGGCGGCGGCATGATCAACAGTAGTAAAAATGCAGAAAAAGTGACCGATGGAACTATCGAGATATACGGAGGAAAGATAACAGTTAATAAAATACCCGAAAATACCTCGAATACCGGGAATACAGGGAATACTGGGAATACTGATAATAATGGAAATAATGGAAATAACGAAAATAATAATTTTTACGAAAATACCGGAATAGGAGGAGGAAAGAACTCCTATGGTGGAAACATCAGTATCCTTGGCGGACAGGTCACGGTAACGGTTAGCCCGAATAATGCCGAGCTTCCGCCGTATTCCGGGATCGGAGACGGGTATCTGTATGAAGGCGCGGAGAAAGCACAGATCACACTTGGCTGCGGAAATGCGGATGACTTCATATACGCAGAACAGTACTACGGGAATGTAAGGGTGGCCCCCTATCAGACGCTTCAGATAGCTGATGATGATTCTACGAAATTTTATGGGGAAATTTCGGAGCCCAACAACAAAATCAAAAATAAGAAGCTCAAACTCAGTCATACCCATGAGTTGACCTTTTCTGTCAACGAAAGCACGATCACTGCAAGCTGTAGTGATCCGGGCTGTACATTGCACGATAATCCTGCGGTTCTTACCCTGCATGCCCCTTCGGAACAGGATATCGTCTATGACAGCAATGAATGGCCGGCAATCGTAACGGATGATCAGGGCATCAGCGGCTATGCACCTGTATACTATCAGAAAAAGGACGGAAACGCCTGGGGCGTAAAAGTGACAGCGGCACCTGAAGCTGTGGGAACCTATCTGGCAAGCATAACCCTTTCGGATGAAAAAACCAACAGCACGGCGACCGTGAGTGTCGAATATACCATAATCAAGAGAGAGGTCACGATAAGCGGCCTCACAGCGTACGATAAAGTCTACGACGACAGCACTGCGGTAAAGATCAATGACACGGTCATAAAGCTTGAAAATATGGCCGATGGCGATGATGTGCATATTGTATCGGGAAATGCAAGCTTTGACAGTGCAGACGCGGGTACCAATAAAACAGTGACCTTTAGGGGATACTAC
>JAEEVO010000163.1 GCA_016290905.1 Lachnospiraceae bacterium
TGTTCCGTCCATTGCTACGGACAGGCCGCAAACAAATCTGCACCGACAGGCTTCGTTTATAACGCAAAACTGCCGCGCATCATGAACATATGTCATGTATGCTCGGCAGTCCTGTGTTATACCGGCAATTGATTTAATCAATTATTCCTGCAAACACTTTCGATTATATCGGGATACTGCTCAAGGATATTTGTCATATCCTCAAAGATCAGACTCTTCTTCGTTATGTTTCTTTCCATGGTGCTAAGCGAATCACTGACGTTGTCAAAGAACCTGCGTGATGAATCAATCGTGCCGTCAACCTCCAGCAGGCAGCTCCTGCATTCATCAAACGCTTTTTCCATATCCCGATTCTTGTCGCTTATCATGGAGGCAACATTCGTGATATTCCCTACAACCTGTTCGGTTTCACCGATATATTCGAGAGATTGATTCATTGCTTTTCTGGTTTTTTCAACAGACTCAAGCAGTTTGTTGTTGTTGGCCTCAAGCGTTTCCATCGCGGCTTTTATCGTTGCCACAAGGTTTTTGGTATCGGCCGCAAGGTTGTTTACCTCATCGGCAACAACCGCAAATCCTCGTCCGGCTTCTCCCGCACGTGCTGCCTCAATATTGGCATTAAGAGCAAGAAGATTGGTCTGATTGGCAATTCCGTTGACCTGGTCGATTGTCTGCATAATGCTCGCAAAATTCTCATGGAATTCGCGTACAGCATCGCTTACGGACGAGATCATTGTGCTTACCGATCCCGAAGACGTCCTTACCTTTCCTATATTTTCACTCGTGGTAGCTGCCGTATCATGCATGTCTTTTACAATGGCATCAAATTCGGACGTAACCGCGCTTACACCATCGAATTGCTTGCGGAAATTATCGACGGATTCTTTTACCTTTGTGTCCTGCGCATCCAATGCATCAATTGCGTAGCTGATACTGTTAAAATCTTCCCCATCCTGCTGAAGCTTCTCCTTCTCCGAAAGAAGGTATCTGCTCGATTCCGTGATGGGAGACAAACACTTGCGTAAATCTGTGGGAGTGCTTTGTTTAACAGCATCCGTTATCTCAGTCACATCTTTTTTCTTTCTCAAAAACATATAAGACCTCCTCGCTGATCATTCAAAAACCGCACAAACCATCGTCTGGTTTACATGCTGGCGATTAAACTGCTCACCTCCGCCGATATAACCGGCAAACGGACCGAGTTTCGACATGGCAGTCAGAAAATCATTCAAATATCCTTCCTGCTTGAACAGCAGATAGCGGTAGATACAATTAACCGAGAAAATAAGAGAAGGTCTCAAAGTCTTTGACTGTATCTGTTTCCGGGTCTGCTCATTTATTTCGCGGTAATCAAGAAGTTTAAGAATATAAAGTGCATCATTCTGGTTGATCTTCTTGTAATTGGTTATCGCCCCTTTGCCGTCAACGCCGTTCATGGATGAAATATAGATCTCGTTATCCACTACTCTTCCGAACGGAGCCTGCATTACATGATTAACAATCTCATTTCTCGCCACTCCCGTCTCATTCATATAAACATCGGCTGCGGGTCGATGATCGAGTTCGGTGACTTCCTTCTTTGCAAGATTCACTTTAGTAGCTATATGTGCGGGTCCGCCGGCACGATCATAAATATTCTCCCTGATAACATACGCTTTTCCCGAAAGGTTTTTGATAACCATATATGCACATGCATCACAGTACACTTCTCCGCCGTAAGCAACAAGCGAAGGTTTCCCTTCCGGCGCGCCAAACACCGTGCCTCCCGCAAGTGATACATTCGCGGGCTTAAGTACAACATTCATGGAAGAAACAAGCACTTCCTCATTTGTCGTGCAGAATTCGATGCAAACGGTATCTTCCGTGCGCGGATTCACTTTCTGAACACTCTCGGACAGCTTGTACATATCACTTAACGGTGACTTTGACAGGTTTCCGATCAGCCCTGCCGAAACCGCCGCATCTCCCACGATCTGCGTCACAACCAGAATAGAATTGTCATCAATACAGTTTCCGTGATAAACAGTTCCGGCTGTACCGATCAACTGCGCATTGGGGTATTTTTCATGCAGTAATTTTGTTATGTCATTAAAACGTGAATAATCCGACATAAAGATGATACCCATCGGATCGGATGCCGAGTCAAATACTTCCGAAACGGCAGTGGCAACATCTCTTGCCTTGCTTGACTTAACTGTACTTCTCATAGATTTCTGTCTCCTTTTTGATAAAACGAGGCACGTCCCACGACTAAAACATGTCAATTTGTCATTCGTGTATTTGCCGAAATAAGATAAGGAACTCTTGTATTATACTACGCATAACGCAATTATTCAACACATTTTTTCTATTCAAGAAGAGGTGTTTTCTCATCCGTGTTGTCGCTGTCGCTTCTTGCTATTCAGCAAAAAAAACAGCTTAGGACCCATAAACACGATAAACGTACAGGATCATAAGCTGTTTTTCAGACATCAAACAAACTCTGTAAGATTGCTATGCCGTTTTTTTCTCTACTACGGATTTCCCAACCCATTTTTTCTTAAACCAATAATACATGACTATGAGCCCTCTGATACATTCATCGGTTGCAGTTCCCGCAAAGATACCCGCAACACCGAAGCCCATCGAGACACCGACAACGTATCCTGTCGTAAGACCCAACCCCCAATTACAAATGATCCCCGCTACAAGTGGGAATATATAAGCTCCCGCAGCCTTAAGACTGTTTACAAAGGTCATATTGAGACATCGCCCGGCCTCTATAAATATATCCACGATCATTATGGATTGCCCAAGTGCAATGATATTCTCATTGTCCGTAAATATATGCAAGGTGTAACTGCATAATATCGCATTTAGGGATGCCAAAGCAACCGTTATGGGCATGGACGTCCGCAGTGTCTTAAACACACGCTTATACGCCTCATCCGTTTTGTCCGCTCCCACCAAGTGACCCGTTATTATCTGGGTTGACATTGCACATGCATTCGAGAATATCATCGCAAACCATATGAGCATATTGCAATAAACTCTTGCATTGACCGCATCGTTCCCCATAGCGTTCACAAAAG
>JAEEVO010000164.1 GCA_016290905.1 Lachnospiraceae bacterium
AGGTCGAGATTGTGCGGAGCCTGATTGAGAAGAACGCCACCGCCTTCACCGTTCCAGGTAGCGCGCCAGCTTCCGGAATCATAATAGCTCTGGGTTCTGTACCAGTTCGTGATTATCCATACTAAACGCTTGAGCTCGCCGAGCTGACCGCTTTGAACGATTTCTCTTGCTTTTGCAAAAATAGGGTTGGAGCGCTGGTTAAACATAATCGCAAAAGTGACTCCGGCTTTTTTGGCTGCTTCATTCATTTCACGCACCTGCCTTGTGTATACACCGGCCGGCTTCTCGGTCATTACGTGTATTCCGCGTTCAAAGCACTTTATCGCATATGTGGGATGGTCATAGTGTGGAACCGCTATGAGAGCGGCGTCGATAAGACCGCTGTCAAGCATAGCATCGGTATCTGCGAAACATTTAGCGGAAGGATATATTTCGGCGGCTCTTTCAAGCTTCTCCGGGACTATATCGGATACTGCGGTGACTTCTATGCGAGGACACAGACCGTCTGCTACATATTTCAGATGTCCGGCGCCCATATTCCCCACGCCGATTATACCAAGTCGTATTTTATCCATAACGATTCTCCTTTACTTGATGAGTTCCTTCAGAGCGTCGGCAGCAGCTTTAAATGCTGTGAACGAATCCGGGTATGAGTAGGTTCCGACTGTACTTCTTTTTTCTTTCTCCAGACCTTCGAGACCTTTGAATATCGTTAAATGCGGTTCTATGGTGAGAACTTCTCCGGAATACTCTTTAAGCAGGAAAGGAAGGTTTCCCGAACCTTTGCCCGCAGGAACTACGGAGCCGTCAGGCAAAGCATCTTTAATATGCATGTACTCGACATAGGGACAAAGAAGCTTCCAAGCTTCAAGGGTATCCTGACCCGACTGAATGAAATTGGCGGGGTCAAAGACCGCCTTTATATTCGGGAACTGTTTGTGTATTTCAAGACATCTTGAAGCTATGTCGCCGTAGATGCCCTTTTCGTTTTCGTGACATAAGACGATGCCGGTTCCTTTTGCGGCGTCCACGAATTTTGAAAGCCTGTCGGCAACTTCGTCGAAACGACCTGACGAATCGTAGAAGCTGAACAGTCTTATGTGTTTTGAGCCCAGGACATCACACAGTTCGATACCGTGCTTGAATAAATCAAGATGTTTATCAAAATCATCGGCCAAAGAAATTTTTCCGTACGGAGACCCAAGAGACCATACGGAGAGGCCTGCGGCATCCAGCTTTTCTCTGACTTCTTTTGCCTTGGAGACAGTAATATCCGCAATATTGGTTCCGTCGACTCCCCTGATTTCCAGAAGTTCAATGTCGTTTGCCTTCATGGCTGTTATCTGTTCATCGATATTTTGTGAAGCTTCGTCTGCAAATGCAGCCAGTCTGAATTTCATTGTTTTCTCCTTTTTCAACGGTATTGTCTCTGATAAGAGCATACTATCATGAATGAAATTGCATTAGAATTGCAAATATCACAGAGAATATTGCAAATTCACGCAGGCAATGTTACCATTTTTATGAGCCGGTTTCTTTACAAAGGGGTGTCGGGTTGCGATAATGAAAAAGCGGGGATTAATGCATGGAATTCTTCTATGAATGCGAAGCTGACGGAATTTATACGAGGCATGTAAGAGACGAACACGCCGAAGGCAGCGAATACAGGATGCATATTCATGAGAGATGCGAATTGTACTATTTTATCGACGGCAAAGCGGATTATCTTGTGGAGGGTGCGGAATATCACATGAAACGCGGAAGCCTGCTTGTTATGGGCCCCGGAGAGGTTCACAGGACCAAATTGCTTGCTGACGGTGTATATGAAAGGTTTGCCGTGAATTTCCCGATTTCTCTTTTTGATGACATAGACCCGGAGAGGAGATTGATGCGTCTGTACACAGACAGGCCTCTGGGGCAGATGAATCATTATGAAAAACCCGGATACGAGGAACTCTTCGAAGAATTATGCGGAGAATACGAAGACGATTATGACAGAAAGCTTGCGGCATATCGCCTGATAATGGAGATTTTGTCGGGACTTAACAGCGAGTTTGACGATGCCGTCGAAGCGAGTAACGATCGGAGGGGCAGAAAGAAGAGTACGCTGTCCGAGAAGGTTTTAAAATATGTGAATAACAATATATCGGATGAACTTTCAATTCCGCTTCTGGCAGATAAATTTTATGTGAGTCAGTCACAAATCGGAAGAATATTTAAACAGTCCACGGGAGCATCGCCCTGGGAGTATATAACTGCGAAGAGGCTTGTTGCCGCAAGAAAAATGCTGGAAAACGGAAAGTCTGCCGGCGAAGCGGCCGAAAAATGCGGCTTCGGCGAGTACTCTTCTTTTTACAGGGCATATGTAAAAAGATATGGGGAAAGTCCAAGGGGAAAAAGAATAGGAAATACGGTTTGAGCTGGGATACTATTTAGTTCATTCTTAAGAGACACTAGAAAGTCTGAAGTATTAACTGCCGAACTGTTGGAACAATAATATATCCAATTATGCCTTTGCCAACTTTAGAGTAGTGTTTTGATGAATTGTGAGGCGATTAATATTACTTTTTAATTGCGATGGCATAAGTTAGTCATATATATTGCTCTAAATGCTTGTAATGTCTGTAACAATGGTATATGATTAGACGGACAATTTACGATGATAAGCGAAGGGTGCCTTTGACTGTGAGTAATCATAGGGCCAAAGGGTAAAAGGGAAGTGGGTGTAAATCTCACACGATCTCGTCACTGTGATGTGGAGCTGATTATTATATGTCACTGGAATAAGTCCGGGAAGGCTATAATCAGCGATGAAACTAAGCCAGGAAACCTGCCTTTTGTCTTGGTACATATGATCACGAGGACTTGGTCGTGCCGTAAGGAAAAGGATGGATATTATTGCTGATCCTTTTATTTTAGTGTGCCTACTATCATTAGATGTAGGCTTTTTTTGTGCTTAAAATCTTTGTTTTAAGTGAGGCCTGCAACTCAAAGATAAAGGAGGAAAAAGAAGATATGAGAAAGAAAATTGTCGCAATTATTTTGG
>JAEEVO010000165.1 GCA_016290905.1 Lachnospiraceae bacterium
CGGATTTGTATCGCGGTTCTTGCATGGCTCGTATTCTTCATGTTATCCAAAGCTGTCATTCTGCTTATTGATTTTGAAACCAATTCCAACTCGCTCTGTTCCAAAGTGAAAAAAATAACAGGTTCGCCAACATCCAAAAGTTGATCTGCCATCTGTAAAGCAAATGTAGTTTTTCCTATTGAAGACCCCGCACCCAACACATAAAAACCTGGGTACAGCGATCCAATAACAGAATCCAGATTGGGATAACCCGTTCTCTTCCCACTACCAGCTTTAAACGAATTAACTTCTCCCTTAAATGAATTCCTAAGATATTTGCTTACCGTACTCTTATAATAGCCAGGAATATAATCGGGTTGATTTATCGGCAGGTTACTTTGGGATGTATTGATACTGCTGTTAACGGCGGGTTGAAACAACCAAATTTTGGCGGAAAGAAATAACCAAAAACGGCCGGAACAGAACCGCCATATTTTGCCAAACAGAAAAAGCCATTGTGTTTTTCTGTAAATGACCTAGACTGGTGTATGCCAATGCATCAGCTCAGGTATTGCATGAATAATCAACACAATGACTTGACTGATATGATAGCACAAGCTCTAAACGAGATAAAGTGCGAGCAAGGAGACCGTTTTGATCTTGCCAAGGTCAACCTTGCAGAACTGGAGCGCCGTACCGGCCTCTCCAGAGCCAAACTCCGACGCATCCAAGCAAACGGCTTTGTTGTCCCGCCCCATGCGTTGATCGGGCGCAAAGCAGAGAAAACCGTGTTGTCCGGGTACGAAGGTTTCATAGATTCCCTTCTTCGGAAAGGCATCAAAAACTCCAACGTCATCTATGACAGACTGCAGGAATGCGGATATACCGGCGGTAAAACAACTGTAAAGGATTACATCAGAAAGCATTCGGATCTCCTTCCGCCTAAACGTAAGATGGTATCACCCCAAGGCAATCGAGGACGTCGTTACGAAACAGCCCCCGGCGACTGCTACCAGATGGACTGGGGATTTGTTACAGTCGAAACGGCTATCGGAACATCCTATAAGATCGCATGTTTCGCTATGATCTGTCATGCGTGTGGTAAACGCTACATCGAGTTCTTCCCGAATGCCAAACAGGAAAACCTCTTTATCGGAATGATCCATGCTTTCCAGCATATGGGGGTTCCGAGGAAAATCCTTACAGACAACATGAAGAGTGTTGTTCTTAAGCGCGATACGGATGGTCATCCGATCTGGCAGAAGGATTATGAACTCTTTATGGGCAACATCGGTTTCGATACGAAGCTGTGTAAACCCAGACATCCGTTCACCAAAGGAGCTGTCGAACGCCTTGTCCGCTATGTAAAGGACAACTTTCTGGCCGGCCGCGTTTTTACCGAGATCACAGATCTGAACTATCAGGCCTTGAACTGGTGCGAACGCGTGGATGGTGTATATCACCGGGCGGTTGATTGTGTTCCCTCCGACAAGCACGCTGCACACTGCATGAAACGGGCAATGGTTCTTGAAAGCATACCGGAACTGGCCTTTTATCTGTGCCCCGAAAGAGTTATCTCTTTCGACGGCTTCATCAGCTATGAGGGCAGGCGTTTCGGTGTTCCATATGCGTACGGGAAAAAGGTTTGCCGTGTTCGTCGGGACGGGTATTCTCTCGAGATCTATGCGGATGACATGTCGAGGTTGCTCACTACTCACGATGTTACCTGGGGAAAGCGCGATAGTTTCTGCTCGGACCAGTACGTTTCCGCTCAACCAGAAGAAGAGCCGACCATGCCTGTTCGAGTAATGATCCATCAGGCAGAGCCACCGGAACCTGATACGGATTTCAGCCACTTCAATTTCGAGGAGGGGCTGACCGATGAATGATTCCATCTATGAACAGATCCAGGAAGCCGCCGACTATCTGCGTCTGGAACTGACTGCACAGGAAATGGCTACGATCGCCTTGGAACAGGAACTGAGTGAGGAAGGTATCCGGGCAGTCGCTGCAGTCCTAGAACATCTCAAGGATAAAAAACGGCAACAGATCGTTTCTACCTTGCTTCGCATGAGCCGTCTGCCGCTTCGGGAGCCAAAGAGTTTTGAAAACTTTGACTTTGACAGGTTACATGGCAAACAAGTGGATACCCTTAAAGAACTGCCTACGCTCAGTGCATTGTATGCTCACAAAAATCTTGCACTTATCGGTCCGCCCGGTGTCGGAAAGACCCATCTAGCGATGGCTTATGGACGGGAGTGCTGTGAGCGAGGCCTGAAGTGCTATTTTCTAAAAGCCACGGAGCTTAATCAAAGGCTCGCGGAGGCTCGTAAGTATGGTCGTGAAGCTTCTGTGATCAACGGGCTGGTAAAACCCTCCTGTTTGATCATTGATGAAGTTGGCCGGTGCGTATTCGACGTTGAGACCACCCGGATGTTCTTTGATGTCATAGACCGCAGATACAACAAAGAAGGTCCAAATCTCATGATCTTTACGAGCAACAAAAGTGCCGACAAATGGAGCGAGTTTTTCAGTGAAGACTCTTCTCTGTTATGCGCACTTGATCGGATCTTTGACGATGCGACCATCTACATGATAAAGGGCAACAGTTACCGCGGAAGAAACCGGAAAACAATAGCCCTTACGGCAGGTGAGAGTACGTCATTGATCAAAAAAGAAAGCTAAAAGAAAGGTTTGGCTGGTGCATTGGCTTTTTTAAATCGCCTCAGATTGGCTTTTTCTCTCCGTCTCTGAATGGCGATTTCTGCCCGGCGCTAACAGGAGTAAGCGCCGGGTTGGTGGTGCAGTTTATTTTATGAGTTTTTATTCCGGTTATACCGAGGATGGGTAATATGATAAAGTTTTTACATTTGTTCAAGAACTACTATTTGGGAATATCATTTATAGGGATAGCAGCATTTGTGATACAAGAAATTCCATATATCGTTATGCCTTTGATAAAAACTGCATCAAATCCGATTATGAAAATGCC
>JAEEVO010000166.1 GCA_016290905.1 Lachnospiraceae bacterium
CCTGGATATCGGTAAGGAGTACGAAATCATCATCAGTCTCACCTGTAACAAGACCGCAGCTGATACCTGCTACCATACGCTTAATGGGAACGCCTGCTGCCATAAGTGACATACATGATGCACAGGTAGAAGCCATAGATGTTGAACCGTTGGACTCAAATGTCTCCGATACGCAGCGGATTGCATAAGGGAAATCTTCCTCTGAAGGAAGTACGGGGATAAGCGCACGCTCTGCTAATGCTCCGTGACCGATCTCACGACGTCCGGGACCACGGCTTACCTTGGTCTCACCTACAGAGTATGCAGGGAAATTATAATGATGCATGTAACGCTTGCTTACTTCGTTCTCATCAAGGCCGTCAAGCTTCTGCATCTCCGAAAGAGGTGCAAGTGTACATACGTCACAGATCTGAGTCTGTCCACGAGTGAACATTGATGAACCATGTACTCTGGGAACGATATCAACCTCTGCTGCAAGGGGTCTGATCTGAGTGATCTCACGGCCGTCGGGACGCTTATGATCCTTTAAGATCATCTTTCTAACGGTCTTCTTCTCGTACTGATAAATAGCCTCGCCTAAGATTGCAAGCCATTCCTCGTTATCTGCAAAAGCTTCTGTCAGCTTATCTGTAATAGCTGAGATATTTGCTTCTCTCTTCTGCTTCTCATCTGTAAATACAGCCTCTTCCATTTCCTCGGGAGGAACGATCTTCTTGATCTCATCAAAGAGTTCCTGAGGAACTGCGCAGCTTGTGTACTCATGCTTGGGCTTACCTACTTCTTTAACGATATCGTTGATGAAAGCGATGATCATCTGGTTAACGTTATGAGCCTTATAAATAGCCTCGATCATCTTCTCCTCGGGGATCTCGTTAGCGCCTGCTTCGATCATGATAACCTTCTCAGCTGTTGAAGCAACGGTAAGGTTAAGGTCGCCGCTCTTCCACTGCTCCTGTGAAGGGTTGATGATGAACTCACCGTCGATCATGCCGACCTGAGTCATAGCGCAGGGGCCGTCGAAGGGGATGTCTGAAATAGCTGTTGCGATTGCTGAACCGAGCATACCTACAAGCTCGGGACGGCAAGCGGGATCAACTGCCATAACCATGTTGTTAAGTGTTACGTCATTACGATAATCCTTAGGGAACAAAGGTCTCATAGGACGGTCGATAACACGTGATGTAAGGATAGCGTTCTCACTGGGCTTACCCTCACGCTTTGTAAATCCTCCGGGGATTTTTCCTACTGCGTAGAGCTTCTCTTCAAACTCAACGCTCAAAGGGAAGAAATCGATACCGTCTCTGGGCTTCTCCGATGCTGTTGCAGTAGAGAGCACTGTGGTATCACCGTAATGCATGAATGCAGCGCCGTTTGCCTGTGCTGCTACTCTGCCGACATCAACACTGAGTGTACGTCCGGCGAGTTCCATTGAAAAAGTCTTGTACATTTCGTACCTCCATTTTTTACTGTCGCCTTTATTGATACAGGCCCGATATAAATACGGTTCCCGCACCATAAAAGCGAATACTATAACTTTCCGGGGGCTCCGAAACAACTGAAGGACACTCTCATATTATCATAGTCTGCCTTTGCCGGATATCCGGTACGGATATGACCGGTGATGTAAAAATATGTTTTCATCACCTGATCCGACCTAACTTAGTCCGGACACACTACCCTCAAGGGGGAAGGCTGCGTCAGCTCTACTTCATGATATTTGTACAATTCCTAAGGATGATATCGGTGCAGTTCCTCAGGGTGACCTGAAACTATCAGAATTTCCTTCAGAAGTCTCGGATAAAGCCCCACAAATTTATATTATAGCACTAATTCAAAATAAAAGCTATATATATTTTTTATTTTTTTAAAAAAAGTAAATTTTCATTGTTTTTTAAAAAAATAACTTTCCTTTTTCCTGCAAATACAGTATAATAAAAGTTGAGATTTGCGTTTTTAAGCAGAAAAACACAGAATTAGGAGATCATTACATGGAACACGATTATATTATAGCCACGGCTTCCACAGCCGACCTCACAAAAGAATATTTAGAGGAGCATAACATTCCTTTTATCAAATATTCTTACTCCGTCGGCGATGATGTTTACTATGATGACTGCTGTGAAGCAACGAGGGATAAGGTTTACAAAGACATGCGTAACGGAGCCATCCTTACGACTGCTGCCATCAATACCTATTCATACAAGGAATTCTTTGAAAATCTTATAAAGAAGGAAAACAAGGACATCATATTCCTTGATATGTCTAAAGCAATGTCAGCCTCACACAAATTTGCCGAAGAAGCCATTGAAGAACTGAAAAAAGAACATCCTGCCATAAAGATCATTTATGTAGATACCTGCTGCGTATCCGGCGGTCTCGGTTTTCTTGTGATGAATGTGGTAGAAAGATATGAGAGCGGATATTCATTTGATGATATGCTGAAATGGATAGAGGAAAATAAGCTTCATATCGCACACCGTTTTACCGTGGATGACCTTACTTATCTGAAAAGGGGCGGTCGTGTATCCAATTCCGCAGCCCTTATCGGTTCCCTTTTAAATATCAAGCCGGTACTTTATGTTCCCAATGAAGGCACTCTGCTTGTTTCCAGTAAGGTGAGAGGACGCAGGAAGGCTTTAAATACGATCATCGACTCCATCAAATCCGACCTTGAAGGAACTGATACAAACGGTATCCGCTTCTTATTTAACCATGCGGACTGCCTTGAGGACGCCAAGTATGTGAGGGACAAGCTGCTCGAGGCTTTCCCCGGCATCAAAGAGATTCAGATCACAGGCTTGGGCGTAGTCATCGGTGCCCATTGCGGACCGGGACTGCTTGCGATATTCTATATGACCGACAAAAGAAATCCGTAAATAAAAAGAGGCTTTCCAAAGCCTCTCAGACTGAAGACAAAGTCCGAGGCTAGTCGCCTCGGACTTATCTTTTTTGAATGTAAAAAGTGTCA
>JAEEVO010000167.1 GCA_016290905.1 Lachnospiraceae bacterium
GTCATTCACGCCTGTGAACGCCTTATCCGTTTTTTATGCCTTTATTTATTTTCTTCCCTGTACTTCTCTAAAAATCCCTTCGGAACTTTAACACCACTATGATATTTTTTCCCCGTAACCTCACAGTACAGCTTTGCTATACTGTGATTTATCGAAAGCAGCTCCTTCATCTTTTCCTGCATCTCCTGAAGATCTCCCTCCGCTTCATCCAACGCATCCATAGCCTGCGATTCCTTAATAAGCAGCCAGTTCAAATCATCCGCCTGAGTTTCCGTCATCACATATTCCCCGTCCTCAAACCAAGTTATGTTTTTGGTCTTAAGCAATATCTCCCTATCCTTCAGATGCGCATAAACCGTACTCAGGCTTACTCCCAAAGCCGCAGCAATCTCTTTCGGCTTCTCATTCGGATGCAACCTCGCATAGTCACGGACAAGCGCCCGCTTTGACGGGTTTGCTCTCCAGCTGCCGTCAGGATACTTCACATCCCGTATGCCCTGCACTATCTTCCAGTTCTCCATCAGGCTTCTTCCGTTCCTTTTCGCACGCACGAGCGGTATATTCGTCCTGTTGGTGATATACTCTATTTTCCGTGTATATGCCTTTCGATCCCTGTTGTGAAAAGTTTTAAGGGCGCACACCACATCAAACTCCGTAAAATGGTTTTCCTCGCTTATGGTAAGCTCGTCAAAATACTCCGCTATCTCCCAGCAGTCCTTTTCCACCTCTTCCGGCGATATCCCGCACTGAACGGCAAGGCTACACAGATTTTCCAGACAGTTATACCGGTGACCGACAGATGCTCCCTGCGTCGGATCGAGTATCTTCATCTTCCAGTTGTCATAAATACCCCTGTGACGAGAAAAAGTCTTTCTTCCGGGCTCCATACTGCTGTCTTTTTCGACGATTTTTTTCTTATACCACTCCGGATACAGCTTCTGCGCATCTTCAAGCGAGCACCTGTTTTTTCTATATATCTTGTTTATCTTCTTATCTTCCGGCAGAAAACTGTTCAGATACTCAAGGGTAATGTCCTGTCCCACCCTGAAAGCCATTACCCTTGAAGTTTTATCCTTACATATCGCACCAACGCACCTGAAACCCTGACCAAGACTCTCGAACTGGATCTTCTCGTATGCCTTTGTGACATACTTATTCCAGATAATCTTCGTCAGATAAGTCTTTGCCTCATACATCTGATCAAATATGTTGGCAAACATCGGTATGGGCGTTTTGAAAACCCAGTACAGATGCACCCCGTTTCCCGAGCACACCAGGAAAGTCGGCACCGGAATAGGAGCTACTTTTCTATTCCAGGTATGCACCAGCTCCTGTATGCCGTTCTTCGGCTGTATATCATCGACCTCTATGCAGAGTGCGAACAGATACCTTGCGTTCTTATTGCTCCGCTGCTTTCCGGCATAAGATATCGGCGACATAAAAAGGAAGTTGTCTGCTGAAAGCCTGTCGTATATTATAGAATGATCGCTCGTAACAGTGTACCTTTTAGGTCTGTGAAGGAAGTCAACATACTTATCGCCGACTTTCGTCTTTGACACCCTTGCCATACTCTCTCCATCTTCTATCCTCTTTTTCCACCGTGCAGCAACACCGGGTGTTACAACCTTCTCTTCTATCTCCATCAGGATCCCGCCATACTGTCCCGTCTTGTAGTCCTCCGGGGCACAAGGATCCTCCAGCTCATCCTTAAATATATCATCATAAAAATCTATTGCCGACACACCCTTGAAACCACATCCCGAAAGATCCTCTGCCCACTTGGGAACAGTTACCCCACTTGCCGACCAGACCTCAGGAGCCTCCAGATAACTCTCGTATGTCAACCGGGAATAATCCAATACCCCCATGCTCCTAACCCCCTTACCTACTACCAGTCTCCTACCACCACTTCTGTTTTCCCTCCACCCCCAAACACACATAGGGCGTTATATGAACACTTAAGTTCGGAATACCAAAAGCGTTATAGGGCGTTATATGAACACTTAAGTTCGGAAAATATTATAGAATATAAAAAGAGCCTTGTCAAGAGCTTCTAATGCCCCAAATCAAGGCTCTTTGTTTTACTTGATAGATTCATATATGTTGTCTGCGATACGCTTGATCACGGGCACTACAACGCTGTTTCCTGCCTGCTTATACAGTCTCGTATCTGACACATCATCCGGCAATTTGAAATCGTCCGGAAATCCCTGCAGGTTGAAACATTCTCTCGGCATAAGTTTACGGTATGTGTGATCTGATTTTGTGAGGATCAGGGGCACGTTATGTCCTCCAGTACCCATGTTTGCGGTAAGTGTTGGGCAAACATTACTCTTGTTTTCCCTTACATATATTCTACGCCACTGGTAAAGGGTATCTGACTTCGTGATACCTTCAACAAGTTTATTATAGAAAGGACAACTCTCCTTGTAATAATATTTGTCGTCCTTCCTGTTTACAAAATCAATGCAATCGTCTATCTTTTTTGTCAAATCTATAGGCATTGGCATCTTGAATCGCCTGTATTCCGTTTCGTCAAGAAAACCCACTATATAAATTCTTTCACGATTCTGTGGTACATTTCCGTATTCACAGGCGTTCATTACCTTCTGCTCTACCTTATACCCAAGATTGTTCAGCAACTCCAAAATCACCTTAAATGTGTTTCCGTTGTCATGTCCCACGAGATTTTTCACGTTCTCAAAAAACACCACGCGAGGCTGATGTCCCAGTTCCTTCTTTTCCCTTATCAACCTGCACAGTTCATAAAATAGCGTTCCTCTGCCTTTCTCGTCGTCAAACCCCTGCCTATAACCGGCAATAGAAAACGCCTGGCACGGAAACCCACCAATCATCACATCAAAATCCGGTATTTCCGATGCTTTTACAATATTTATGTCTCGTACATCTACCTT
>JAEEVO010000168.1 GCA_016290905.1 Lachnospiraceae bacterium
TTGATCAGAGCGCCGAGCTTCTGCTTGGAACCGAGCTTCTGTATTTTGTCTCTTAAAGCGTCTGAACGTCCCATAAAGTACTCCTGATTATTCTATGGTTCATTTATATTATAGTTTATTTAACAACTTTTATTATAAATAAACTGTTTCAATTATGTTAACTGCCAGTTGTATCAAAAAGTCGCTTGTTTTTGTATAAGTTGCTTTATAATACAGATTGATTATACATTGAATTTCAGAAATATGAAATACAATTTGATATTATAAATTTCATTTTTTTACTGAGGTGAACAAAATATTATGAGATCAAAAACCGTTTCACTTATGATTATTCTTGCCATGTCACTTTCGTTTGCGGCATGCTCCAAGAATCTTGGACCTGAAACTCTTCCTGCTATTACTATACCTACAACAACAGAGACAACAGAACCCACCGAGTCTTCGGCTGAGACTGTTCCTTCAGAGACAGAGCCTCTGCCGCCCGGACCTACAAGTACGGCTTTGATCACAAAAATGCCTGTAAAGAGTTACGGTCAGCTGATCGTGTCGGGCGGAAACATTACTACAAAGAGCAAGAATCCCGTTGTTCTCAGAGGAGTTACGTCAGCTCCGCTTAATGAGTGCGCAGGTTTTTTCGGCGCTGAGACCGTTAAGACGATCGCAGAAGACTGGGGAGCAGATGTCTTAAGAATCGCAGTTCCCGCAGATAAGGGTGATGATTCATATATCAATAACGCGGAGAAGTATTTTAAGCAGACATGCGAGATCATCGATCACTGCATTGATCAGGGTATATATGTAATCGTCAACTGGCATAACACCAAGGACGGTGACCCCAACGCAAATAAGAAGAAGGCCATCTCGTTCTTTACCAGAATTGCAGGAATTTACGCGGATAAGCCGAATGTCATTTATGAGATCTGCAATGAGCCGAACGGTACCAGATCCGGTGACAAGAAAAAGAGAGCCGTTGACTGGAAGAATTCCGTAAAGCCGTATGCGGAAGAAGTCATTAAGTCGATCAGAGCTATTGATAAAGACAACATCATTATTGTCGGTACAACTGATTGGTCACGTGACATCGATCAGGCTGCCGATAATCCGATCAAGGGTTCGAACATTTGCTATTCCGTACATTTCAGTGCAGCTTCTGACGGCGATGATCTTCAGGTTAAGATCTACAACGCTAAGAAGAAGGGTATCTGCGTTTTCGCGACTGAATGGAAGACAACTGATTCTTCCGGAGTAAGCGCAGTGAACGAGCAAGGAACTTCAACCTGGCTTGATTTCCTTGAGACAAACAAGATCAGCTGGTGCAATGCATATATCTATGCAACCAATACCAATAATGTTAATGCGTTGCTTTTCGATACAAACGGAAGATACTCAATTGAGGATATTTTCGCAGGACACTGGCCGGATGGTCTTATCTCGGATTCGGGAATCATAATCAGAGACCGTATGCTTGGTGCAAAGGGTACCAAAAAGCCTGAAGTTGTTGATGTTCCTGACGAAACGGGTTTTCCTGATGATGCCGGCGGTGATGACTATGAACAGGATATGCCGGATCCTGAAGAGTAAACTCTGATGAGTTACAGGATTGCTTCCAAACGCGGCAGAAACGAAGTGCTTGCCATTGAGACTGACAGGCTCAGGCTTTCTGTTTTGAGAAAGACGGAAGCACCGCGGGTTACGGAGTATTTCGTCAGAAACCGTGACTTTCACAGGCAGTTTTCCCAGACTCATCCGGCTTCGTACTTTACGATTTCCGAACAACGCAAGTTCCTGGCCTATGACTGTGATTCTTTTCTCGCTGGCAGCCTTGTTCCTTTTTGGATAAGCTTAAAGGACAGCGGCGAGATAATCGGCAGAGTGTCGTTTTTCAATCTTGCTTACGGCGGGATGATGAACTGCGCCGTGGGTTATCACCTCGATAAGGATCATACGGGACACGGATTCATGTATGAGGCACTGGAAGCTTCATGCAATTTTATGTTCAAGGAATATAAAATGCACAGGATCGAGGCTTTCATACTTCCAGAGAATGAAGCGTCTATCAGACTCATCGAGCGCTCGGGATTCGTAAAAGAGGGAAGCAGGGCTTCTTACATGCACATTAACGGTGAGTACAGAGACCACGAAGCATATTATCTTCTTGAGCCGGATTACCGTTTTTGAGCATGGAAAACCCTTTTGCTTGAGTTTGTAACAAAATTAATACATTTTTTGTCTTAAAGTATGTAATAATATAAAAAATCGAAAATTATGCGGAGGTGATTATCGTGAACAGCAAAATGGCAGCTGCCAGGATTTCTGCCGGTATGCTTATCGGTGTTATGGCTTTTAGCTTTGTTGCATGCGGTAAGAAGTCGAAGCCGACCATAGCAAGCACTACCACTTCTGAAATTACTACTACCACAACGACTGCCCCCACAACTTCTCTTATGCTGTATACAGGGCCTCTTACCAATGATCAGCAGGTTACCTGGAAGGAAACAACGCTTGATCAGCAGGTTACTTATTATGCAAAAGTCAGCAAGGGTGAGTTCCTCAACCTCAGGAAAGGTCCCGGCACGGAATATACAAAGATCGGTACACTTACAAGAGGACAGACGGTCGTAGTTGTAGCCAGGACAAGTAACGGTTGGTATAAGACGATTGACGGCTTCTATTGTTCAGAGACATATCTTCAGAGAAAACCGCCGACGAACTGATATTTGCTGTTGATTAATTCCGAACGTTAGTGTAATATTTACTTCGCCGAATTATTCGGCGATTTATGCGAGTGTAGTTCAATGGTAGAACTTCAGCCTTCCAAGCTGACCACGTGGGTTCGATTCCCATCACTCGCTCCAGGGTCATTAGCTCAGCTGGATAGAGCAACAGCCTTCTAAGCTGTGGGCCG
>JAEEVO010000169.1 GCA_016290905.1 Lachnospiraceae bacterium
AATGGATATATCATTAATTCGGTACACGGAAGTGACGGATGTTATACATATTCCAAGGAAATCAAGGGAGGCAGATGTGACCTCGAACTTGGAGAAGAAGAGAAAAAAGCATTAGGAATGGCAATGCAGATGTAAAGTGTGTAGATTAGGGGAGTAGACACATGAAATTATGCAAAGTTAGCGACATTGTGGGAGGAGAAAAACTGGCCCGTCCCATAATGACGTCCAATTATCAGGAGCTTCTTGCTGCGGGAACGGTTCTTAAGACAGAATACATCCCAAAGATTATTCAGCTCGGCATTACGGAAGTATTTATAGAAGATTCCAGATTAAGTCCCGAACAGGTTGTTATTTTGAGGGAAGATGTTGAGGACTTTTTCACGGAAAAAGTAAGATCCGTGCTGGAGCGTCATATTTACAGCGATAACTCCGACTTGGAAGAACTCAGCAAAACAGCCGACAGTATCATAACCAACATTTTATCGAGAGATGAAGTAGTTGAACTGATTTATGATATCAGAGAGCGAAGCGCAGATATTTACGAGCACTGTATCAGCGTATGTTCTGTGGCAGTTTTGGTAGCCATTAAGAAGAAAATAGACCAAAAGCTCATTCATGATCTGGGTGTGGCTTGTCTTTTTCACGATATAGGGTTAAGATATCTTGATTTCGATTATACCAATGTGGATATCGAGAGCCTGGATGAAAAATCAGTAGCGGAATATCGCAAACATCCGGTTTACGGCTATTCTTCTTTGGAAAAAGAAACCTGGATATCGGAAACCGCCAAAAAAATGATTTTAAGGCATCACGAAAGAATGGACGGAAGCGGCTATCCTCTTCATAGTAAGGAGACAGATGAGCTAACCCAGATTTTGCAGGTTTCTGATGCATTTGACGAAATGATATGCGGAATAGGCTGTCACAGATCGAGAGTTTATGAAGCCGTCGAGTATTTAAAGATTACGAAGGGCGTTCTTTTTAATGAAGATATAGTTAATACCCTTCTTGACTTTACCGCAGTTTATCCCTCCGGAACAGTAGTCATACTCAGTACCGGAGAGATGGGCATCATATTAAGACAGAACCAGCAGTTTCCCGAGCGTCCGGTTGTCAGAATTATTAAAGATATTAAAGGCAACAACATTGAGGATGAAAGAATCTGCGACCTTTTGAAGGTTCACAACGTATATATTGAAAAGGTTCTTTTGTAGGCATAGGCATACAGTTAGAAACCTGTTTATATAGGAGGATCATGAAATGATTGATATCAAATTTTTAAGGGAGAACCCCGAAGCGGTCAAAGAAAACATCCGCAAGAAATTTCAGGATGACAAACTTCCCCTTGTGGACGAAGTAATCGTACTTGACGAAGAAAGAAGAAAGGCTCAGCAGGAAGCCGACAACATAAAGGCAGAAAAGAATAAACTCTCCAAGCAGATTGGTGCATTAATGGCACAGGGCAAGAAGGACGAGGCTGAGGAAGTTAAGAAGCAGGTTGCCAAGGATGCAGAAAAACTTGCAAAACTTGAAGAAAAACAGAAAGAATGTGAAGAAAAAACCACCAAAATCATGATGGTTATTCCTAACATCATTGATCCTACCGTTCCCATCGGTAAAGACGATTCCGAGAACGTTGAGATTAAAAGATACGGTGAGCCCGTAGTTCCCGAATATGAGATTCCTTATCATACCGAGATTATGGAACGCTTCAACGGTATTGATATTGATGCTGCAGGCCGTGTAGCCGGCAACGGTTTCTATTATCTCATGGGTGATATTGCAAGACTTCACTCCGCAGTTATTTCTTACGCAAGAGATTTCATGATCGACAGAGGATTTACTTACTGTGTTCCTCCTTTTATGATTCGTTCAAATGTTGTAACAGGCGTTATGAGTTTCGCTGAAATGGATGCCATGATGTACAAGATTGAAGGCGAAGACCTTTATCTTATCGGTACCAGCGAACATTCCATGATTGGTAAATTTATCGATACAATTACTCCCGAAGAACAGCTTCCTTTGACTCTTACCAGTTATTCACCCTGCTTCAGAAAAGAAAAAGGTGCTCACGGTATAGAGGAAAGAGGCGTTTACAGAATTCATCAGTTTGAGAAACAGGAAATGATAGTTGTCTGCAAGCCTGAGGACAGCCCCTTCTGGTTCGATAAACTCTGGTCATATACTGTTGAGCTTTTCCGCTCAATGGATGTACCAGTCAGAACTCTCGAATGCTGTTCCGGAGACCTCGCGGATCTCAAGGTCAAATCCTTCGACGTTGAGGCCTGGTCACCGAGACAGAAGAAGTATTTCGAGGTCGGTTCCTGTTCCAATCTCGGCGATGCTCAGGCGCGCCGCCTGAAAATCAGAGTCAACGGCAAGGACGGCAAGAAATATTTTGCCCACACACTAAATAATACCGTTGTTGCTCCGCCGAGAATGCTTATCGCCCTGCTCGAGAACAATCTCAATGAAGACGGCAGCGTCAATATCCCCGAGGTCCTCAGACCTTATATGGGCGGCAAGGATAAGCTTGTTCCCGTAAAATAAAAACGCAGAAATAAAAAATCAGAATTTCGCCCGCAGGTTTCCGACTTGCGGGCAAGGTTATATAAACTATGAAAAAATATATTTCAATTCTTTTATCGGCGGTGATACTTATGACATCTGTCGTTTCCGCGTCGGCTCAGAATTACACACAGCCGTTTTACAAGGGACTGAACGGCATTGAACTTATGAGAATTCCTGCAATCATTACTCTCAATGACGGCAGAGTGCTCGCCGCAATGGATAACCGCCATGATCACGGCACCGATTCTCCGCAGAATATTGATACGGTAATTGCCGTTTCGCCTGACGGATACTCCGGATGGGAGTATAAGCAGATAAATTATTTTG
>JAEEVO010000056.1 GCA_016290905.1 Lachnospiraceae bacterium
TATAACAGCTCCGGAGAACGGCTTTACCGATAAAGTCCCGGAGATGAAGGATGCAGGAGATTATTATGTCTGGTACAAGCTTCTGGGAAAAAAGCCTCATACTGATATTGCAGCCAAGTGCATAAAAGTAAGCATTTTGCCTTTCGAAATAACTGTCACGTCTGAGGATAAGAGTAGTAAACAAGGCTCTGATATAGCGGAACTGACATATAAAACGGACAAGGCTGTTTTTGCCGGAGATGATCTGAATATTGTATTAAGTACCGAAGCAAGAAAAGAATCTGCTGCAGGAAAGTATTTTATAGAAATTTCGTATAATAGTAGTAGTAATTATCTTGTAAACAAAGTAGTAGGAACATATACTATAGAAGAAAAAGAACCGGACAGTAATAATAACTTTGAACCTGAACCGAGTAATAACGTAAAACCTGAACCGACACCGGAACAAAATGTAAATCCTGATCAGCCGGATAAACCCGAGACTATTGATGAGACAGGATCCGGAAATGGTTCAAAAAACGATGAAAACCAAAGTGATAATACTTCAAAGATTACCGAAACAAAAACAGATAAGAATGGTACTGTAAGCATCGTGACTGTCGAGAAGAAGGAAGATAACACAGAGATAAAGCACGTTAGAACTGAATTCAAAAACGGCAATCTGACAGAAACGGAAACAATTAAGGATGCTGAAGGCAATCACATTTACTCATCGGTTGAAAAAGTTTCGACCAACAGGAAGGGCACAGTTACTTCTTCAAGGGATGTCGTAAACAGTAATGGGGAAAGGGAAAGCAGTAAAAAAGTTGAGACAGCTTCAGGAAAAATTACCGAAAAGTATTATAATTTATCCGGAGACGGGTTTGGAACATATTCGGTAAAGACCGAAACGGGATCGGGGGATAAGACTTCACAGTTATTCGTTCTGGAGCCTTCCGGAAAGGCACTGCTCATTTCCTCAGCAACTACAAAGAAGAAAGCTAAGATTCCTGAAAAGATAACCATAGAAGGAAAAGAATATGTTGTAGAAAAGGCAGAACAGACCGTAGTAGAGAAAAATATTGATTCACCCAAAATTAAGATTGATATTCAGTTGACCGAAATCCTGGGTGAGCCGATTGGAATCGAGATGTGTTTTGATTCTGTTCCAAACTCTAAAATGTTGGAATTTTGGAAAAATGCTTTATCACAGATAAAGAGATTTACCGTACACATAACTGCTAAAGATAAGAAGGAATATAAGTCATTAAAGAGGAAGTTCATAAAGAGGCTAAAGAAGATCAATGCTAATTTGAAAAGCTTTAAATTTGAAATGGACATCGTCTTTGATCAGGTTACTTGAGTCTAAAAATATTTTGGTTGATATGGATAGATAATCCATTATTGATAAATGAATTAAATGAAAAGGAGTTTATGTCATGCTTGAAACATTAGGTGAGATCAATGATGCGATAAACACGTTTGTGTGGGTTTCGATAGGACTTGTGCTTCTGATCGGAACAGGTATTTTAACTACGGTGATCACCAAGTTTTTCCAGGTAACACACTTTGGTCACTGGATGAAGAATACCATAGGAAGGGTTTTTCATAAGGATGTATCCGGACATACAAAGGATAAGGGAGCCATCTCTCAGTTCCAGTCCCTTTGTACTGCGCTTGCCGCAACCATCGGAACCGGTAATATAGCCGGTGTTGCAGCAGCAATTGCTTTCGGTAGTGCAGGATCCATATTCTGGATGTGGATCGCAGCGTTTTTCGGCATGATGACAAACTACTCGGAAAATGTACTTGGTATATTTTACCGCAGGCGTAATGCCGACGGCGAATGGTCCGGAGGCGCCATGTATTATCTGAGGGACGGGCTTGGAAGCAGAAAAGGACTTAAAAAAGTCGGTTCTGTGTTAGCGGTTCTCTTTGCGATTTTCGCAATATTGGCTTCCTTCGGTATCGGTAATATGGGTCAGGTTAACAAGATAGTCCTGAACGTCAAGTCTGCTTTCCCGATTGCTGCATTTGATACCACGTTATATGGCGATATAACAGTTTACAACCTTATTCTGGGACTTGTCCTGGTTATACTTGCAGCCATAATAATCGTCGGTGGTCTTAAGAGAATTGCAAATTTTGCAGAGAAGGTCATTCCTTTCATGGTAATCTTTTTCCTCATAGGAAGCCTTGTGATCATATTTGTTAATATTTCAAATGTAGGAGCGGCTTTTGGATCGATCTTCAGGAACGCGTTTACAAGCGAAGCCATATGGGGCGGAGCTGCAGGTATCAGCATTAAGACCATAATTACATGGGGCTTTAAGCGAGGTGTATTCTCAAATGAGGCCGGACTGGGTTCTTCTGTTATGGTTCATTCCAACTCAAATGTTGTTGAGCCCGTTCATCAGGGTATGTGGGGAATATTTGAGGTTTTTGCGGATACCATCATCGTATGTACAATCACAGCGCTGGTTATCCTTACAAGCGGTGTGGTTAACATCGATACAGGTATCATGAACGAAGGTCTTTCCGATGCGACTCTTGCAGGCGCTGCGTTTTCAACCGTATTTGGCAGCTGGGGTGAGAAATTTGTTGCAATCTGTATGTTCCTGTTTGCATTTACGACTATCCTCGGATGGTCTCACTATGGCTCAAAGTCATTTGAGTATCTGTTTGGAACACGTATGGTAAAGGGATATAAGATTTTCTTTACGCTTATGATAGTGTCCGGCGCACTTATGACATCATCTATCGCATGGGATATATCTGATACATTTAACGGACTTATGATGATCCCGAACCTTATAGGTGTGATCGTACTTTCAAATGTTGTCCGTAAGATCACTCAGAATTATATCGACAGACGTATCAGGGGTAAGAAGATCGAACCGATGCTCTCTGCTTTCCCGGAAATCCAATCCGAACAGGCAGCTAAGCTGAAATAAGAGAAAGATAAAACAAAAGTTTGAGAAGCAGAAGGGTATAAATGTATATATGATTTTTAAAGAGGGGCAAAATGAACCGGAAAAGGACAAAAATTGCAATAGTATTAGCACTGACTTTTGTTTTTGCACTGTTATCGGGCTTTTCGTATGAGCCGGTAAATGCCGCAACAAAGGTTTCAACACCGAAGATAAAGGTTAGTGCTATATCAGACAGCACAGGAATAAAGGTCACCATAAAGAAGACCAAAAATGCCGAAGGATATACTATATATCTGAAAGGACCACAGGATGAAGAGTTCGCAGCCGTGACCACACTGGAGAAAAACGGTAAGGCTAAAAGAACATATAGTATAAAGAACCTTCCGGGCGGAGAGTATAACGTAAAAGTTAAAGCTTACCTTAAGAGCGGGAAGAAAACCGTCTGGAGTAAGGAAAGCAAGGTTTCCAAGATCACGATCAAAGGAAAAAGCAGCCCGGCCGGAAAGAATCTGCCTGCCGATGTAAAGGAATATGTTGAAAAGAACTATCCTGAGCTTCTTTCATTATATGATCAGGGTCTGGTTAACTTTTCCGCAGAATATGAAACAAAAGATTATATAACTTTTGGCAGCTTTGATATGGAGTACTATAACGAGGATGGCGACTACGGTTCCGATGGGAAAAAAGAAGACATGGTATGGGAGGTTCTTGAATATTCTCCGGATAAGAAAACTGCGCTTGTTATAAGTAAGTATATTATAAAGGTGATAAGGCATTCCTCGGAAGCTAAGCATAATAAAAAGACTGTCACATGGGAAAACTCGCCGATACGTACATGGTTAAATGACGATTTTTATAATAATGCATTTTCAATAGATGAAAAGGCGCTGATAAATAAAGTTACCGTAGATAACAGTTCGATGTCAAAAGGCGGTAATGATACTGAAGACTATGTATTTCTTCTTTCGCCCTCGGAGGCTGTAAAGTATTATCCCGATGAGAATGAGGAAGGTTATTCTGCAGCAAGGAGCAGTTATTTATATAATGGAAGAAAAGAAAACTGGGCATTGAGAAGTCCTGCTCCCGGAAATGCCTATTGTCTGCAATATGTTGGATATAGTGGAGAAATGGAAGAGGGCACCGCTTCTATGGGTTATGATATGGGTATCAGACCTGTCTGCAGAATTACTCTTACGGATGACATTATAGAGAAGAACAATCTTTCTATTGGGAAGAACTATCATAAAGTCTTTAAAAATGTTTATGTTACCATCGGGTCATATGAAGAAGACGGGAATAAGGAAGCTCTTGAATGGCAGATTCTTGAATATGACGGGAATGACGGAAGAGCTCTCCTGATAAGTAAAAATATTTTGGGTGAGTACAGATTTAATGAGGATGGCAGTTTGAAGGAATGGTATGCATGTACACTGCGGAAATTCCTGAACAGTACATTTATAAGAGAGACATTTAATGATGAAGAAAGATCGCTCATCCTTAAGACAAGCTTGGAAAATGAAACAAAAACAACCGAAGATAGTGTATTCGTTCTATCGTTTGATGAATATGAAAAGTTTTCCGTAGGAAAAAATATGGTAAGCAGCTATAAAAACGGAGAATTCGGTTGCTGGTGGGTGAGAGATATTGACTTTGATTTTGAATGTTCCTTTGGTTATTCAAGCAGCTGTGATGATTGGATACTCGATCAAGATGATGATAATGTCGGAATTCGTCCGGTGATGAATATCAATCTGAAATATGATAAGACCGCACATTCAGACCGCCTTGATACGCCGTTATTTGATGTTGAGCCTGTAAAACAGGAAAAGAAGATTGTTATGTCAATTTATAAGACACCGAATTCGGAGGGCTATTATATCTATATGAAAAAAGACTCCGATAAAGAGTTTTCGCTAGTAGCGGATGTAAAACAAGACAAGTCCGGTTCTGTTGAATATGTTATTTCAGATCTTGAAGCCGGAACATATGCTTTCAGGGTGACAGCATACAAAAAGTCCGGAGACGATACGATAAAGAGTGAATATACTGAAGATGAGGTTATACTTGAAAAGCCTGACGGGATACGGCCCTATATAACAGGAACCGGCAGTGTTGATGCAACCGGTTATGTAAAAGAAAACTATCCGGCTCTTTACGAGCTTTACAAGGACGGTAAGATCGGTTTAACGGGTGAAGGAAAACGCGATACCATTGTTTTAGGAAGTTACGAGTTGGAATATGGCGTTGAGTCGGGTAAAAAATATCCCAAGACGGAAAAAATGCCGCTCGAATGGGAAGTTCTTGAATATTCGGCCGACGGAACTAAGGCTCTTGTGATCAGTAAATATATCATCTGTCACAGAGTTTTTGATAAATCTAAGTTAACATGGGAGGAATCGTCTCTCAGAAAATGGCTGAATTCCAATTTCTACAAAAAGGCATTTAGCGAAAAAGAACAGGCAGTCATAATATTGTCGAATATAAAGCATGAAGATGAATTTTTGAAAGGAAATGATACTTCGGACCGTATATTCATATTGTCTAAAAATGACGCAATAAAATATTTTTCAGATGATTATGACAGGATAGGATATTTTTATGACGGTGTTATAGAAGGCTGGTGGCTTCGTGAAGACAACAGATCGAAGGACGCATATTCGGACTGGGATCAGGAGGACTGGGAAGAAAATTATAACTCTGATGATCATCCGGCCGTTACAAATGATGGTCAGTTAAGATCTAATGATGCTGAGATAGACATGGATTTTATAGGCGTTCGTCCTTCGTTCTGGATCACTCTGACGGATGAGATAGTAAAGGCTAATGATCTTTCGATACTTAAGAATACCGATCCTTCAGTTGAGAAAGCATATGTAGTACTTGGAAGCACCGGATCGGAGAAGACTCCACTTGAATGGGAAATACTTGATTATGATGAAAATAATAAAAAGGCTCTTCTGATTACCAGGTATGTAGTCGATGAGCTTCAGTATAATTCATCGACAAAGAAAAATTCATGGGCAGACAGTTCGCTTCGTAAATATCTGAACGAGGATTTTATAAATAAATCGTTTAGTGAGTCTGAACGCAAACTTATATCTCAGGTTACGTTAAATAACGAAACAATGCAGGGAACCAAACAAAAGGATACCAAGGATAAGGTATATATTCTGTCATATGCGGAATATATGAAGTATTTCCCTATACCATATTATGAGGAGAAAAAAACCGGTTCCTATACATATTTTTATAACTGGATAAATATTAATAAAGAAAAACAAGACAGAAATATCTGGCTGCGTTCATATGATGAAGAGAATAATGTGATCATGGATGCAGGTATTTATGGAAATATGTACTATGGGGAACAGGCAGACGAGACTTACGGAGTCCGCCCTGTATTATGGCTGAAACTGAATTGATAACTTAAAACGGATAACCGATTCCTGACATTTGTATATCCTTCAGGCATATCTTTATGATAATGCTGCGAGGATCGGAAGCATTACCGTTCTTATGTAAGTAAAAACCGTACCACGGGAAATATTTTCCCTAAGGTACGGTTTTTTGTGCGATAAACGAAAGCCCTCAGTGCAAGCTTGCTTGCAAACTGAGGGCTGAGTGAACGGTCACATATTATTATTTAAGCAGTTTCCTAAGTGAATTCTCAACATTCTTTGATACGTTACGCATGGTCTCGATGGATTCACCGGTGTCCTTGGTGGAGAGGGCAAGTTCGTCCGCTCTGGAGTTGACCTCGCCGGTAATCTCGGTCAGGCGCTCTGCATCAGCCACAAGCTTCGAGATGTTTTCACGAATGTTGTTATTGTTGTTATCGCTGTCGTTCGCGGTTTTCTTGGAGCTGTCGGCAAGATTCTTGATCTCCTCTGCAACAACAGCAAAGCCGCGGCCTGCTTCTCCTGCTCTTGCGGCCTCGATGGAAGCGTTGAGCGCAAGGAGGTTCGTCTTGGTCGAAATGGAGATAACCGACGCGTTGTTGGCTTCGAGACGCTTCAGATCGCCTTCGATGATACTGAGCATGCTCTTAAGGTTGTTTGAGAACTTCTCTATCTCATCCATGGCCTCGGAAATGTCGGCACTCTGTGCGGCGTTTTCATTGCTCCTTGATTCAATCTGCTTAATGGAATCTTCGAGCATGCCGAAATCGTTGTTGATCTCTTTTGCGAGATGTGACTTCTGTTCATCCATCGCCTTCTGTGTATTTTGCAATTCGATGGCCAGATCCTGCTCATGTTCTTTTTCTTTTACGGCTAACTCCTTAGCATAATGAACACAGTTGTTTATATGGTTGAAACCGTTGTAGATGGCGTTTGCCATATCCTTACAGGTGTCGTAACCGCAGCAGCCGCAGTCAATGTTCCTGCTTTCTTCGGTATACTTGAGCATTGATTTAAAGATTTCGTCAAGCTTTAAGGTATCGGCTGTCAGATATGTGCAGTTTGCACTTCTGTTAGTGTATTTGCAAAGGAAATCGGAAAGGTTCAGATCCCGGAACTGAGCATTTAACGCTTCAAGGCGCTTCGCGGGGGTAAGAGCTCTTGCCCATGCGGATTTCTTTTGATCGGTCTTGCTTGCGGCACGTATCTTCTGGATAGTCCTGAATACATCCTCATCGAGTGTCTTTCTGTTGTCAACGCCGGTACCGTAAAGACATCCGTTTGTACAGTTCAGTGCGTCGATGAAGAGGTAACCGAGAGAACCGCTCTGGATACGGGTCTTGTTCCTTCTGAGATACTCATACATGTGATGCTCGCCTTCCATCTGTCTGACGAGAGCATCTTCTCCCAAAAGCCAGTAAACATTCTCTTTGAGTCCGCCGGGCATGGGATATATGGAACCGAGTCCGTATTCAATCTCATCGTTATATGGCTCTGCGGTTATGGAATGTGACTCCAGATATTTTACGAGATGGCTGAATGTAAGGTTGTAGCTTACGATCCCCTTGTTATTCGGATGTTCAATCTCATTTTTCTTTGCTATACAAGGGCTTATGAATGCAAGCTTGTCATTTACATGCATATATTTTTTCAGATAAATGGCTGCGCACATCATAGGACTCTGAACAGGCATCAGCTTTGGAATAAGCTCCGGCAGGTACCTTTCGATATATCCTACAACTGCGGGACAGGGCTGTGAAATGCCGCCCATGAAATTGTGCTCGGTGATGTACTTGATGTATGCCCATGTGGTTATGTCGGCACCGAACGATACGCTTATGAAGCGGTTAACGCCGAGTTTCTTGAGCTTACCAAGATATTGTGTGTATTTGTTGGGGTAATTGGCGAGAAATGCGGGTGCGATCAGTACGGAAATCCTTTCGCCTCTCTTGAGGCTCTCGAAGAACTTCTCTACGTCATCCTCGTATTCCCTTGCACCGTGCCGGCAGGCGTCGAGACATGCGCCGCATGCTATACATTTTGTAGGATCGACATCAATCTTGTTCACACCGTTGACATTGCTGGCAATGTTAGCGCCTATGCAGCTGCATGCAACTATACATTTGTTACAACCGATACATTTGTCGTTAGTTTTGATTAATCCCATACCTTCAACCCTCCATAAAAGACTAAAAAACTATAAAGTGTATTATAGCACGTTTTGGGACAGAATACAACTTTTTTTTGATTTTAATATGTTTAACCGGGGAAAATTCGGAAAAAAACGAAACAAAAACGAAGCTAAGACCGTGACCTTTAAAAATCCTTGCAAATTATGCGGGTTCGGTGTATAATGGGCGTAAAGTGTTGCCTTAATCAGATGTAGGCGGCATTTACAAGTGAAAGGAAGGAAAAAGAAAATGAAGAAAAAATTATTTGTTATCGGTCTTTTGGTTTTAACTTTGATGTTTAGCGCATGCGGCAAGTCGGAATCGACAGATTCCTCTAAATCGGACACAAACGGCACAAACGCCGGCTCTGAGATCAAGACTGCTGACGATCTTGAAGGAAAGGTTCTCGGAACACAGCTCGGAACTACCGGTGAGCTTTATGCTGCAGATGTAAAGGATGCAAAGGTTGAGAAGTACAATAAGGGTGCTGACGCCATTCAGGCTTTAAAGCAGGGCAAGGTTGACGCAGTTATCATCGACCGCGAGCCCGCAAAAGAGTTCGTTAAGAAGAACGATGACTTAAAGATACTTGACGTTCCCTTTGTAGAAGAGGAATACTCGGTAGCTTACAGTAAGGATAAAGCAGAGCTTGGAAAGAAGCTTGATGAGGCTATTACCGCATTAAAGAATGAAGGTAAGCTTGATGAGATCGTTTCTCACTGGATAGGCGAGAATGCAGATCAGGTATCCTATGTTCCCGACAGCTCCGTTACAAGGACAGGTAAGCTTATCATGGCTACGAACGCAGAGTTCCCTCCTTATGAGCTGAAGAAGAATAATGAGATCGTAGGCATCGATGTGGATATGATGAGAGCCGTATGTGATAAGCTTGGCTTAGAGCTTGAGATTGAAGACATGCAGTTTGATTCCATTATTGCTTCCGTTGTTTCAGGCAAGGCTGATGTCGGAGTAGCAGGTATCTCTGTAACAGAGGATCGTAAGAAGAACGTTAATTTTACTGTTGGTTATGCAACCTCTACACAGGTTATCATAGTAAAAAAATAATAAGTGACTCAAATTCATTTTGAGGAATCAAATAGCTGGCATCCTAATATAGGAGAAGGAGGACCATATTGGATTCATTTTTAGATAAGCTATACGATACCTTTATTTTTGAAGACAGATGGAAATATCTGGTTAACGGACTTAAGACAACGCTGATCATTACTGTTTTTGCGGTAATGATCGGTATGGTTTTGGGTTTCCTGGTAGCGATAATACGTGCCACACATGACAGAACCGGCAGATTCAAGATCATGAACCTGATATGCAAGCTGTATCTTACGGTTATCAGAGGAACGCCTGTCATGGTACAGCTCCTGATAATTTACTACGTAATATTTGCTTCCGTCAGAATAGATAAGGTATTCGTCGGGATCCTGGCATTCGGTATAAATTCCGGAGCATATGTTGCCGAGATAGTACGTTCGGGTATCATGTCCATAGACAAGGGACAGTTTGAGGCCGGCGCGAGTCTCGGGCTTAATTATTCCAAAACAATGAAGCACATCATACTGCCTCAGGCTTTTAAAAATGTACTTCCGGCTCTTGCAAACGAGTGTATCGTATTGCTTAAGGAAACTTCGGTCGCAGGATATATCGCTCTTGAGGATCTGACAAAGGGCGGGGATATCATCCGAAGCATTACTTATGAGCCTTTCCTGCCTTTGCTCGCAGTTGCAATCGTTTACCTGGTTATAGTTGTCGGCCTTTCTGCATTGGTAGGCAAGCTTGAAAGGAGGCTTAAGAAGAGTGATAGAGGTTAAAGGACTTAAAAAAGCCTTCGGAGAGAATGACGTATTAAATGGTATAGATACCGTAATAAACAAAGGCGAGAAGGTTGTTGTCATAGGGCCTTCGGGTTCGGGGAAAAGTACCTTTTTAAGGTGCCTGAACCGTCTCGAGACGCCTACCGGTGGTTCTGTGGTATTTGAGGGTACGGATATAACGAACCTGCCCGAAAAGCAGCTTAATAAGATAAGGGAGAAGATGGGCATGGTTTTCCAGCATTTCCACCTATTTCCCCATCTGACCATAAGAAAGAATCTTACCCTGGCTCCCGTCAAGCTGAAGCTCATGACAAAGGAAGAGGCTGACAAGAGAGCGGATGAGATGCTTAAGAAGGTCGGCCTGTTTGACAAGGCCGACAGTTATCCGGATATGCTCTCCGGCGGACAGAAGCAGAGGATCGCTATAGCGAGGGCACTCGTTATGCGCCCGGATGTGATGCTTTTTGATGAGCCCACGTCGGCGCTCGACCCTGAGATGGTAGGCGAGGTTCTGGCTCTGATGAAACAGCTTGCCGAAGAAGGCATGACGATGGTTGTGGTTACCCATGAGATGGGCTTTGCAAGAGAAGTCGCCTCAAGGGTCATCTTTATAGACGAAGGCGTGATAGCCGAGGAGAATACTCCCGAGGAGTTTTTCGGGAATCCGAAGAGCCCGCGTCTTAAGGAATTTTTATCAAAAGTTTTATAGTTTATGCAACAGGCGTTTTCTTTTGTCCTTGGGATTGGGAAACCGCCTGTTTTAAACAAGATTTCAGTCTGAAGAAAGCTGATTTTTTGGATTTAACAATGTCATCCGGTATTATTGTCATTCTTCGCTAACGCTCAGGATGACAAATATTGGGTAGTTTAAAGAGGGAGAAGTTATGGAAGCTTACAAGCATACGGTACAATACTATGAAACAGATATGATGGGGTTTGCTCACCATTCCAATTATGTAAGGTGGATGGAAGAAGCGAGAGTTGATTTTTTAAATCAGTTAAGCCTTGATTATCCGAAGATGGAGAGGGAAGGCGTTATCTCGCCGACAATCGAGATATCCTGCAAGTATAAAAAGAGTACGACCTTCCCGGAGGATGTTTACATTTCCGTATCCATTAAGGAGTTTAAAGGGGTAAAACTGAAATTCTCCTACGATATGAGGAATGCAAACGGTGAAGCCGTTGCGGAAGCGGAATCCGTACACTGCTTTATAAACAGGCAGGGAAAACCGATACGCCTGGCGAAGGAGTATCCGGATTATTATGCGACAATCATGGCAAACATAGCCGCAGAAAGCGACAAAGCCCCTGTTGTGGAGGATGTTTTTGAGAAGGACAATCTGGATGAGTATGAGAAAGAGGAGAAGCTGCTTGATTTCCTGAATCAGTATGTTAACCGATCAAAGGAAATCCTTAAGGATAATCTTACGGGAATATATCTTCACGGTTCGGCGGTCATGGGCTGCTATAATCCCGAGAAGAGCGATATCGATCTTATAATCGTTGTAAATGAAAAGATGTCGGATGAGACGAAACGGGCATATATGGATATGGTTACAGAACTGAATACTCTCGTTTCCGGAAAAGGTATCGAGATGAGCATAGTTACGAAGGATGTCTGCAAGCCTTTTGTTTATCCCACACCTTTTGAACTGCATTTTTCCGAAAAGCATCTTAAATGGTTCAAGGAAGATCCGGATGACTACGTTAAGAAGATGAACGGGGATGACAAGGATCTGGCAGCTCATTTCACGATAATCGGAAAGCGTGGCGAATGTTTGTGCGGCGCACCGATAGAAGAGGTGTTCGGTGAGGTTCCGAAGGCCGATTATATGGATTCCATCTGGGGAGATGTAGCTGATGCCAGAAATGAGATAGAAGACAATACCATGTATATCACGCTGAATCTGGCAAGAGTCCTTGCATTCTTCGAGGAGGGACATATCCTTTCAAAGAAGGAAGGCGGCGACTGGGGCTTGAGAAATCTTCCCGAGCTGTACCGCTTCCTGATATGGAGAGCCTTGAGCGAATATACAGCCGGATTGCAGCAGTCTTATGACGTAGAGCTTGCAAAGCAGTATGCCGACTATATGCTGGAGCGTATCAAAGGCGACAAGTGATGACGCTTTAGGCATGCCTGAGGAGGGACCGGGATGAAGAACTTTTTTAAAAATATATTCAAGAAAAAATATCCTGAACGCGTGGAAGAGAAGAGGGTACGTACAGGACGTGTCTATGCCGGCCCCGGCCGGATGAAGTCAGGAAAGAGAATGCAGTGTGTATACGCGGGGCCGCCTGATTCGTCAAGAACGGTTGGGAAAAGTGAAATCAGGGAGGTTTATGCAGGTCCGCCCAAAACACTCAGGACGATCAGGGAGAGCGAGATGGAGGATGTGTATGCAGGTCCGCCCGATGATCCTGAACCGACAGAAGAGGAGACAGACATCTGAATGTATCAACTTAGAATGTGTGTATGGGAGATAACCCTGGCATGCTGCTTTTCGTGCAGATACTGTGGCTCAAAAGGCGGAAAAGCAAGAGATAACGAGCTTTCAACGGAAGAATGCCTGGATGTCGCAGACCAGCTGGCAGAGCTTGGATGTCGAAGGGTTTCCATGATAGGCGGCGAGATATTCATGCGCGCCGATTGGAAGCAGATAGTTAAAAGACTGAGCGGACATCATATTAATGTAAACATCATTACAAACGGATTCCTTTTCGGAAAAGGACTGATCGATGACCTAAAGGATGCGGGGATCGAGTCCGTTTCCGTCTCTTTGGATGGGCCTGAGGAAATCCACGATAAATACAGGCAGAAAGGCAGCTTCAACCGTGCCATTCGCGCAATGGAGGATCTTCTTGCAGAGGGTATCTCTGTTTCGGTCATCAGTACGCTCAACAGTGAAAATGTAAAGCATCTTGAAGAAATGTTCGGGCTTTTAGGCCGTTACGATATCTATGCATGGCAGCTTCAGGCATGTTCTCCGATGGGGAATGCGGCAAATAACGGGATTGATTATCGGTTTGATATGCAGACAGTCATAGATTTTGTTGCTTCGCATATGTATGAGGCTTCGTTTGCTCTGGGAGTTGCCGATAATATCGGGTATTTTACGGAAGAAGAAGGTTATATACGCGGTGTTATGAGCGGAAATGCATATTTCAGGGGATGTGCTGCCGGTATCAGTTCAATAGGCATCGACAGCATCGGAAATGTACGCGGCTGCGAATCGATGTATGATGACGCATTTATTGAGGGAAATCTCCGTGAACAGAGCCTGAAAAGCATATGGGAGGATCCGGACAAGTTTGCATATAACCGTAAATTCACTAAAGAAAGCCTTACCGGGAAATGCGCGGAATGTGAGCTCGGAGAGTATTGCGGCGGAGGCTGCAGGTCATATAATTATTTTGTTCACAGAAAGCTTTTTGAATCTCCGTTTTGTGCAGGCGGGGCAAAAATATCGGATGATTGAACAGCTCAAGATGAGCTTTGAGAATGAGGTAGAAAATTGAAAGCAAATGAAAAGACCAATGTAATGAGAGTGCTGGATGGTAAGAAGATACCGTATGAGAGTCATTCGTATGAGGCCGATCCGACACTTACGGGAGAGGATATAGCAGGAATTCTGAAAGAGGATCCGGACAAGGTTTTTAAGACTTTGGTAACACAGGGAAAAACGAATGCTTACTATGTATTTGTCATCCCTGTCAGGGCTGAGCTTGACTTAAAAAAGGCAGCCAAGGTCTCCGGAGAAAAATCCATCGCCATGATCAAACAGAAGGAGCTTCTTCCCCTTACAGGATATGTTCACGGCGGGTGCTCGCCGATAGGGATGAAGAAGCAGTTTAAGACGTTTATACATGAGACCGCCAAGGATCTTGAGAAGATATTTGTGAGCGCGGGCAAGGTTGGGTACCAGATAGAGCTTTCACCGCAGAATCTTTTCAGTGTCGCCGGATGCATACCGGCGGATGTCGCAAGCATGGATAATTGATCAATAATATGGATACGGTTCGGATATGACCGGAGTGATTGAAAAAAGCCGGGAAGCTTTAAGCTTCCCGGCTTGCTTTTACTTAAACTTTCCTGAAGTATCACTGTCATCCTGAGGGCTGTGGCTCGAAGGATCTTGTTTGAAGTCTTTAGGATTCTTCGCTTCGCTCAGAATGACATCAGATTAGTATTAGGTGAGACCTTCGTCTCATCCCTCGCTTCGTTCGGGATCGCAGACTATATGTGAGACCTTCGTCTCATCCCTCGCTTCGTTCGGGATCGCAGACTACGTCAGCGACTTGGTCAGCGACTTAGTCAGCAGCTACCATCACAAATTTTACAGTGGATTTGATGCCCGAATCCTTGATGAGGTTTACAACGCGCTCAAATTCCTTTTCACTTGCTGCGGTGATGTAGAAAACTGCGTTTTTGCTTATGCCCTTGAAGGCTTTCTTATGGATCCTTATTACAGAATCGGTAAGCTCTATGGTCTCTAAGTTCTTGTCACCGCTGAAAGCGCCTCTTCCGATTGCTTTAATGTTTTCATTTAAGGAAACCTTGGTAAGGGCTGTATTACCCTTCATGGCTCCGCTGCTTATCTTTGTGACAGGATAGGATTTTCCGCCGGCGTCAACCGTATCGGGTATAACTACTTCGGTACTGCTTGAATCAAATGAGGTTATCTTGACGCTGCCCTTCTTGTCAACGTTAAAGGTTTCATTGACTTTGATTCCATCCGCACTCGTAATTGTGGCGATAACGGTTGATGTTCCGTTGCTACCCGTGAAGATAGTTTCATCTATCCTCTGAGTGCCGTCCTCGGTATCATAGGATTTTAAGGTGAAGAGGGTGGTGGAGGTTCCGTCCGCCTCTGCAAATGTTGTTACAGAAAGAGAGGAGAGAAGCTTGCCATCGGCATCCTTTTCCTTTGAAGTAAGGGTAGTGGTGGTAATACCTTCGGAATCCGTCTTTGTCGTTTCCTTTGTTGTATTTACAATGCCTGTCGTTCCGTCGGTTTCTACTGTCTTTACGGAAGTAGTGCCGGATTCGTAGGTCTTTGCCTTAATCTCTGTAGTTGAACCGTCGGCGTCTTTCTTTAATGATTCTACGATGACGGTGCCGGCATCATTAACCGAGGTGGTTTCGGTTGTGATACCGAGGACATTTCCTTTTTGGTCCGTAGTCTCTTTTGTAGCAGTAAAGGAACCGTCTTCATTCTCCTGTACAGTAGTTGTAGTTGTCGATCCATCTTCGTTCTTCTCAATGACGGGAGTGTTTACAGGCT
>JAEEVO010000057.1 GCA_016290905.1 Lachnospiraceae bacterium
TTTATAATGGGACGTGAAGCCCAGAGGATGAGGGGAACGGATATGTATGACTTCCAGGGAAGGCTTGACCGTTCATTCTTTACATATATCAGGAACCTTCAGCTGAATACCCTGAACAAAAAGCTGGCAGATCTTATGGAACAGGATGTCCTTACTCATGTTAAAAACAGGACGGCTTATGATAAATATCTCAACTGCTTCAAGGAAAAGCTGGATGATGGTGAGGTAAAAGAGTTTGCGGTAGCATATTTTGACATAAACAATCTGAAAGTCATAAATGATAAATACGGTCATGAGGCCGGAGATGCATATATCAGGAACTCGTGTAAGCTTATTTGTGATACCTTTAAGCACAGTCCTGTGTTCCGTATAGGTGGAGATGAATTCTTAAGTTTCATTATAAATGAAGACTATGAAAACAGGGATGAGCTTCTTGCAGGCATGAAGAAGGATATGGCCAAGAGGGAGAAAAATCCGGCCAAGTATCCGCCGACTTCCAGAGTATCGATAGCTACGGGTATTGCCGTATATGACCGAAAGCGAGATAAGGACATTATGTCGGTTGTAAATCATGCCGATGTTCTTATGTATGAAGAAAAATTTAAAATGAAAAACGGAAATGTAAGATAAATGCATGCTTCCGCCGGAAACATCAAAGGTAAGTATAAGGCGGAGCTGCATGGAGGAACCTATGAAAACAAATGCTGTAAAAGGAATGAATGATTATCTTCCTCTTGAAGTTGAGCTGAGGGATTATATTCAGTCGGTTATTTTACGCGTATATGAGAAAAACGGTTTTAACCGTATAATGACGCCGGCTGTTGAGGATGCCGAGAATCTCGATAAGAGTGAGGGCGGTGACAACCTTAACCTGATCTTTAAGATCATGAAGCGTGGCGACAAGCTTGAAAAGGCGCTTGCTTCGGGAGATGAGAAGGAGCTTTCGGATCTTGGACTCAGATATGATCTGACCCTTCCGCTTTCCAGATATTATGCGGGGCACAGGGAACTGCTTCCTACGCCGATGAAGTGCATACAGATTGACAAGGTTTATCGTGCGGAACGTCCTCAGAAGGGAAGGGACAGGGAGTTTGTCCAGTGCGACATAGATATTCTGGGCTCCGAGTCCCCCAACTGTGAGGCAGAGCTTATCTGCGTTACGGCCGAGGCATTAAAGGCACTTTCGTTGAATAATTTCAAGATAAAGATAAATGACAGGCGGCTTCTTAAGTCCATGCTCTTGAAGTGTGGCTTTGAACCCGGACAGCTCGACAGTGTCTGCATATCGTTTGATAAGCTGGACAAGATAGGCGCCGAAGGTGTCAGTGTTGAGCTTAAAGAAAAAGAATTTGCGGACAGTGCGATCGAAAACCTGATAAAAGTACTTGAAAGACGTCCTTTTACACTTGATATGATGAGCGAGCTCTGTGAGGATGCTTCTGCGGCAGATAATCTGAAATATATTATTGACACCGTAAAGGCAGCTACGGGTGATTCGTTTGAGGTCGAGTTCGATATTTCGCTTGTGCGCGGACAGGGTTATTATACCGGTACCGTATTTGAGGTTGAAAGCACTGATTTCAGGGGAGCCATAAGCGGCGGCGGAAGATATGACAACCTTATAGGGAAATTCATAGGACAGTCTGTTCCGGCAGTTGGTTTTTCCATCGGCTTTGAACGTATTTATTCCATATTAAAGGAAAGCGGCTTTAAGATTCCCGAGAAGAGGAAGAAGATCGCAGTCCTGTATGCACCGGAGGAGTTTGTAAGTGCAAGGGCAAAGGCTGAGGAATTGCGAAAAGAATATGATGTTTCCATGTTTGAAAACCCGAAGAAGACCGGAAAGTTTTTAAACAAGCTTCAGGAAAACGGATACAGCGGTTTCTATATCATGGGACAGTCCGAGGAAGTTAACGAGCTTAAGTGATTGTTTTTTGGATTATAAGATAGATTTTTGGAATATGGAAGAAACAGAACTTATCAAAAAGAGATTTAGCGAACTGGCTGAAAGGAGTTACTCCAAAGGCCAGTTTACTTTTACCTCGTTTTTAACCATGCAGGAGCTTTCCCTGTTTTATGAAATAAAAAAGGAACTTGAATACGCAAAGCCGACCGTGTACGGCGGATATGAAGGTGCCGAAAGAGCTGTGGTCCGTTTCGGAAGTCCTGATGAAATGGGATATGATGAGGAGTTCCCGATTGACATACTTGAGATCTCACCGTTATCGGAAAAGTTTGCGGATGACCTGACACACAGGGATTTTCTCGGTGCGCTGATGAGCATCGGCATAGAAAGAGATCTGCTCGGGGATATAATAGTCACGGGGAAAAAAGCATATGTATTTACCCTGAGCCGCATTTCGGAATATATCATAGATAACCTGACAAGTGTAAAACATACTTCGGTCAGCCTGAAAAAAGCGGAAAACAACGAACCGGACGTCGCTTATCACGGATTTGAAAAAGAAAAGACCGTGCAGGTTTCTTCTGAGAGATGTGATGCGGTTATTTCAAAGGTTTTTAACCTTTCGAGAAGCATGTCCGCAGAGTATTTCAGGCAGAAAAAGGTGTTCGTGAACGGATGCATTACCGAAAATACCTCAATTTTGCTTAAGGAAGGGGATATGGTCACAGTAAGAGGCTACGGAAGGTTCAAGCTTTTAAGGACAAACGGGATGAGCAGAAAGGGAAAGCTTAATATCGTGGTAGGTATATAGCTTTACATGCTTTTACGATGAGCGTGACCGTCCGACAGCTGTGTATTATCGCAGCTGCAGTTCATAATTAACAGTAATGGCAGATAAAAAAGTCCCAAGTTTGTTGAAAATTTATATTGACAATGAATATATAATTAATTATACTTTCGTTGTAACTAGAAATCCAAAATGACAAAGAAAAGGAGAACATCATGAAGAAAACATTGTTTCTCATGATGCTGCTTATCTTAGCGATTGCACTTTGCGCTTGCAAAAGCAGTTCCAATGATTCGACTTCCGAAAAAAAGGGAGACGAAGGGACTGAACTTAATGCAGACAAAGGCAGTACCGGTCAAGGAGGAGAAATAGTTGTAGGTATCACCCAGGATTTAGATAGTCTTGACCCACACAAAGCAGTTGCGGCAGGAACGAAGGAAGTTCTGTATAACATTTTTGAAGGCCTTATCAAGGTCGATAAAGACGGAAACTTTGTTCCGGCTGTTGCAGCCTCGTATGAGATCACAGACGGAGGTTTGAAGTACAAGTTCAAGCTCCGTGACAATGTGAAGTTCCATAACGGCAAGGTTGTTACAGCAGAGGACGTTATATATTCGTTAAACCGCGCTGCCGGAAGGTTGGAGACCAATGATCCCAAGGTCGTAACCTTATCGGCTTTTTCTATTTTCTCCGAGGTAAACAAGACCGATGACGGAGTTGAAGTCGTACTTTCAGAGCCCAATACAGAGCTCATCGGCTTCTTCACAAGCAGCATCATACCCTGCGATTATGCAGATCAGGCAACAAAACCCGTAGGTACAGGTCCTTTCAGATTTGAATCATACACACCTCTTAAAGAATTTGTCATAGTAAAGAATGACGATTATTATGAGGAATCAAAGAAAGCATATCTTGACAAGGTAACCTTCAAGATCGTTGCGAGCATAGATGCGGCATTCTTAGAGCTTCTGGCAGGAAGCATAGATATCTGCCCTTATCTTACAAGCGAGCAGGCTTCACAGCTTGAAGGAAAAATGGATGTACTTGACGGTTCGATGAACCTTGTTCAGGCGCTTTTCTTAAACAATGCGGTAGCTCCGTTTGATAATGTCAAGGTACGTCAGGCAATTTGCTATGCACTTGACAGGGAAGAGATAATCTATGTGACTGCGGGCGGACGCGGAGACAAGATCGGAACAAATATGTTCCCTTCATTCTCGAAGTACTATGATGCTTCAACCGCAGAAACCTATAACACACACCTTGAGAAAGCGAAAGAACTCTTAAAGGAAGCAGGTTATGCTGACGGATTCACATTCACCATAAAGATTCCTTCGAATTACGATTTCCATGTAAAGACCGGTGAAGTTATCGTTTCACAGCTCGCAAAAGTCGGCATCAAGGCTGAAATTCAGCTGATAGACTGGAGCGCATGGCTCAGTGACGTATACGCCGGAAGACAGCATGACGCTACGATCATCGGCCTTGACGCACAGCTTGCACCTTCGGATATATTCAGATTCTATCCCAGTGACTCAAGCAAGAATTTCATTAACTACTCCAATAAGGAGTTTGATGAGATGTTTGCAAAGGCAAAAGCTTCGGTAGATGAAAATGAAAAGGCTGAGCTTTACAAGAAATGCGAAAAGATACTTACAGATGACGCTGCTTCGGCATACATTCAGAGCCCGGCACAGCTTGTAGCGATCAATCCCAAGCTTACCGGTTACAATTTCTATCCTATATATGTTCAGGATATGAGTACTGTACGTTTTAAGGAATGATATGAATTATTATGTTAAGAAACTGATATCATTTGTTATTACATTATTCTGTGTGGCTTTACTTTCGTTCCTGCTTTTCCAGATAGTGCCCGGAGATGCGGCAATATCTCAGCTGGGAACGGAAGCCACACCGGAAAAAATAGAAGAATTGCGCACAGAATACGGTTATGACCGTAATGTTTTTGTGCGCTTTTTTTCATGGCTCGGAGGCGTGTTTACCGGAGATCTGGGGGTTTCGATAAAGTATAATCCCATAACCGTTTCAGAGCTTATAGGACAGAGGATGACTGTAACGATATGGCTCGGAATACTGTCGATTTTACTGATCGTTGTTTTTTCGATACCATTGGGCCTGATCTGTGCAAAAAAGCCTGGAGGCATAGTGGATACTGTTTCGGACTGGCTTGCGCAGACCTTCATGGCTATCCCGTCGTTTGTCCAGGGCATACTTGTCACATTGATCTTCGGACTGGTGCTTAGTTGGTTTGTACCTGGGAAATACGTAAATCCGACAAGCAACTTCCCGGAGTTTTTACGATGCATGTTTTTTCCGGCACTGTCGGTCGCACTGCCCAAGATCGCAATGACGGTAAGATTCATGAAGACATCCGTAAAGAAAGAACTGAAAAAGGATTATGTACGTACGGCAAAGGCCAAGGGATGCTCGCAGAACCGTATCATGTGGAAGCATGTGCTTAAGAATTCGATGCTCCCCGTCATAACCTTTATAGGACTGATCGTTGCCGAGGTCATGGCCGGCAGCATAATGATAGAGAAGGTGTTCAACCTTCCGGGACTGGGGCTTCTTTTGGTAAATTCCATTTCAAACCGTGACTACAACGTAGTACAGGCTATTGTAATGTATATAGCATTGCTGGTCATAACGGTAAATTTCATTGTTGATATAGTATACAAGATACTTGATCCGAGGACCGCTGAGTAAAAGGGAAAATGCCGCAGAAGGAACGGGACACTTCTAAGTATCGAGACCGCATGGAGAGATAAGGCTGTGAAGGAACTGAAATACGGTAAACTGAATAAGCGCTTAATAGCCGGGGGCTTACTGCTCGGTCTTATTCTCGTGCCTGTAGTTATAAATGTTTTCCATACGGCTTATGACCCAAATGAGGTTAACTATGCGGAAAAATTCCTGAAACCATCATGGGCACATTTTTTCGGAACGGATGATTTTGGAAGGGATATTTTTACCCGTGTAATGATGGGAGCTGCAACGACCTTCGGCATAGCTCTTTTTACAGTAACCTTCGGAGCGCTCATAGGAACGGTCATCGGAGCGCTTACGGGATATTTCGGCGGGATAGTGGATGAGATCCTGATGAGGATAAACGACTGCCTCGCATCATTCCCGAGCATTCTGCTTGCACTTGTAGTTGTCAGCCTGCTGGATAAGGGAACATGGAATATCTGCATCGCTCTGGGTATAGTATTTGTCCCGAGCTTTGCCCGTATAATACGTGCTGAGTTTTTGAAGGAGCGCGGAAAGGACTATGTGCTGAATGCCCGGCTTATGGGTGCCGGACATTTGAGGATCGTTTTCAAGCATGTTTTCCCGAACACACTGCCTATATTGTTTTCGGCGGTTCTTGTCGGCATAAACAATGCTGTTCTCGCAGAGGCGGGACTAAGTTACCTGGGATTGGGCGTTCAGCCGCCCGAACCGAGTCTCGGGAGAATGCTTTCGGAGGCAAAGACCTATCTGTTCAAGGCTCCGTGGTATGAGCTTTTCCCCTGTCTTGTGATGATAGTCTTTATTCTGGGACTTACGATGGTGAGTGAGAATTTCGGCGTTTCGGGAGTAAGCCTTAACGCTGTAAAAAGAAAAATCGACAGGATCAGGGAAAAGAGCGGAGTACCTGAGGAGGAAGATACTAAAGATAAAGACGACCTTTCGGAGAAAAAAGATACTCCTATCATCAGTGTAAAGGATCTGGATGTCGGGTTTATCGAGGATGACGGGATAGATGATACTCTGAAAGGGGTTTCCTTTGATCTTTATAAGGGCGAAGTGCTCGGTGTAGTCGGAGAATCCGGATCAGGGAAAAGCCTGACCGCGATGAGCATTATGGGTATACTTTCCGATAAGACAGTGATCACCGGCGGGAGCATTCTGCTTGACGGAAAGACGGATCTGACAAAGCTTGATGAGGATGAATACAGAAAGCTTCGCGGAGGAAGACTTGCATATATCTTCCAGGAGCCGATGACGAGCTTAAATCCGGTTAAGACCATCGGAGCACAGATAGACGAGATTCTTGATATACATGCATCACATTTGCCTGAGGCGGAGCAGAAAAAACTTGTAATAGATTCTCTTGAAGATGTCGGGCTTCCCGAACCGGATAAGCTCTACAACATGTATCCGCATCAGCTTTCGGGCGGCATGAGACAGAGGGTGTGCATAGCTATGGCTCTTGTAGCAAAGGCTGATGTCATACTTGCCGATGAACCTACGACGGCGCTTGATGCGAATGTAGCGGATGTGATACTTGATATATTCAAGCATATAAACAGGAAATATAAGGCTGCCATAATACTAATATCCCACGATCTCCGCGTGATCGGAAAGCTTGCCGACAGGGTGATCATCATGCAGGACGGTAACATTGTGGAGACACTGGGTGTTGATATAAGCAGAAAGAAAACTGAAGGAAAAGATGGAAAATATTCCGAAATGCCAGACCACAGCTTTGAGATACCACGGACCCAATACGGCAGGCATCTGTTTGCGGCTGCATTTTCCGATAAGATTTATAAAGATACCGAAGATGTTGACAAAAAGCAATCTGAAACAATAGTCAGTGCCGAAAACTTAAGCGTATTCTATAAATCGGCGAATAAGCGGGAAAAGGAATTGAAGAAAGTTATAGATAATGTAACATTCAGCATCCCCGCGGGAAAGACTACGGGCTTTGTCGGAGAGAGCGGATGTGGAAAGAGTACTTTGGTAAAGGCTATTGCCGGCTTGCAGAAATATACGGAAGGAAGTATCGTACTTAAGGGCGATCGTCCGGGCATGGTTTTCCAGGATCCGTATTCTTCACTGAACCCTGCTTTTAAAGTAAGGCGTATCCTTGAAGAACCCTTAAGGCTTAAGAACGGATTCGGGCGTTCGATAATAAAAAAGAACCGGGAAAAAATGCTTAGTGAGATAAAGTCCATGCTGCACAAGGTGGAACTGGGTGATGATATTCTGGAACGCAAGGTTTCGGAGCTCAGCGGAGGACAGCGTCAGCGCATAGCAATAGCGCTTGCCCTGCTCCAGAAGAAAGCTCTTATCATACTTGATGAACCGGTATCGGCGCTTGATGTTACCATACAGGAGCAGATACTTGAACTGCTGATGAAGCTAAAAAAGTCGATAGGACTGACATATATACTGATTTCACATGATAAAAGGCTGGTTTCAAGAGCCTGTGACGAGGTCTATATGGTTGAAAACGGCCATGTGACACCGATGAACAGCTAAAAAAATTGAAAAAAGCTCTTGACATCACCGAGAAGTTATGTTAATATACACTTTGTTGTTGTAAACAGCATGTAAAGCAGAGTATCCACTCTCACCCCCAGCGTCTTTAAGACAGTGAAAGGGTTCAATGTTAAAATTTGTACCTTAGAGTGCTTATGAGTGGATAGCTATGCTGTCCGCTTTTTATTTTATCACATTAAAGCATTGGAGGTGCAGATTATTAGCGAATATTTCATTAATGAACAGATCCGAGATAAGGAAGTAAGACTTATCGGTGAGAACGGAGAGCAGCTCGGCATTATGTCGGCAAAGGAAGCATTGGCAAAGGCTATGGAGGCCGAACTTGACCTGATCAAGATAGCTCCTACTGCAAAGCCTCCTGTTTGCAAGATAGCCGATTACGGAAAATTCCGTTATGAGGCTTTAAGAAAAGCAAAGGAAGCAAAGAAAAATCAGAAGATTACCGAAATAAAGGAACTTCGCCTTTCTCCGAATATTGATGAAAATGATTTGAACACAAAAGCAAATCAGGCTCGCAAATTTCTGCAGCACGGCGATAAAGTAAAGGTTACGCTTAAATTCAGAGGCCGTGAAATGGCTCACATGAACATAGGCAAAGAGATACTTGACAGCTTCGCACAAAAACTTGAGGATGTTGCAACAGTAGAAAAAGCTGCCAAGCTCGAAGGAAGGAACATGATCATGTTCCTTACAGAAAAACGATAATAATTTGAAGGAGGAACGAAAAATGCCGAAGTTAAAGACAAACAGAGCAGCCGCTAAGCGTTTTAAAGCAACCGGCACAGGAAAAATCAAGAGAATGAAGGCAGGTAAGCAGCATATTCTTACCAAGAAGTCACAGAAGATGAAGAGAAGATTAAGAAAGGGTACCTTACTTGATTCTGCAAACTTAGCAGCAACAAAGAAGATGTTGCCTTACATGTGATTTCTGCAGAGGATCTTTAGGTTAAAAGGAGGATTTAAAAATGGCAAGAATAAAGGGTGGCTTAAATGCCAAGAAAAAGCATAATAGAGTATTAAAGCTTGCTAAAGGCTTCAGAGGAGCAAGGTCCAAGCAGTACAGGACAGCTAAGCAGGCAGTTATGAGAGCACTTGCAGCTTCATTTGCAGGTCGTCGTCAGAAGAAGAGAGATTTCCGCAAGCTCTGGATTGTCAGGATCAATGCAGCAGCAAGGATGAACGATATTTCTTACAGCAAGCTTATGTATGGCCTTAAGCTCGCTAACATCGACATCAACAGGAAGATGCTTTCAGAGATCGCTATCGCAGATCCTGAGGGCTTCAAGAATCTTGTAGATGCTGCAAAGGCAAAGATTGCTTAAGATAAACAGAAAACTTTGAGCTTTCCGAAAGGAGAGCTCTTTTTTTTAAAAATTTGAAGATTATGTTTGCAATAAATTTAAAAAATGATATACTTAAAATTGCAGTACTATGTGAATAAGATGAAAAAACGAAAATTCACATAAATAGACAGCATGGGGTTTGTAATGAGACAGAAGATCGAAAAATTTGCAAATGGTATATTTTCATATGAGAAACCTCTTCTGGAGCTTTCTGACAGCGAGATAAAGCTTACTGTCATTGCCGGAAAGGAAACACAGGCTTCCTTTATAGTAAGCAATGACCACGATCTGCCTATGAGGGGATTCTGCCTTTGCAACAGTGAGTTTATTACGCTTAAGGATGATACCTTTGAGGAAGATGAGAATGAAGTGGGTATTATCTTAAGTGCTTTTAATCTTGAAACAGGTACAAAGGTAAGTACCGTCATTGATGTCATTACGGAGTTCGGAGAAGCCTCCGTTGTTGTGGAGGCCGAGATAGTTGCTCCGTATATAGAGACTTCCATAGGTCATATGAGCGATCTGTTCCATTTCGCGAATCTTGCAATAAGCAATCCCCATGAAGCAAAGGATATTTTTAAGACTGAGGATTTTAAGAAGATAATCATCGGGAATTCTCCCGAGTGCAGGAATATTTACAGAAATCTTTCGGGAGCGGCGAATACATCGCTTGTCCTTGAGGAATTTCTGATAGCGGCAAAGAAAAAGTCGTCAATGGATTTCTCGATAAATGCATCAAAGCTCATCTATGATGCGGGAGATACCTCATTTGTAGATAAGATACTTATCAGGAAGAACAACTGGGGTTATTCTCAGCTAAAGGTAGAGGTCGATGGTGCATTCATAGAGCCCGAAAGATCTCTGATCTGGACAGAGGATTTTGAGAACAACGAGTTCTGGCTGAAATTTGCCATAAATCCCGAAAAAGCACGTTTCGGAAAAAATTTCGGATGCATAAAGATAGAGACACTCGGTGATGAGGTTGAAATTCCGATAGTATGTAACAAGCCTTCACCCTACAGCAAGAGCCTTAAGGCGGTGCACAGGGAGAAGGAAATAAGGCTCGGACTGATCCGGAATCATCTTGATTACGAACTGGGCAGGATAGATGAAGAAACTTATACGGCTAATGCTGAAAGCTCGCTCGATATGCTCAGGGCCTTCGGCGATCCCGGCAACATAGAGAATCTTTACCGTTTATATCTAAAATTTAAGGCAGGAAAGAAAGAAGAAGCCGTAAAGGAATTTGACGAAAAATATGATGAGCTCTGCGATCTGGAGGATGTGAACATAAGCTCGCTGGCACTGTTTATCGGTGCGGTTGTGCATGAAGAAAAGCCATCGGGCGATTATTGTACAGCATTGCGGCGCCAGTATGAGAACAATAAAAAGCTTTTCAGCCTCCTTCTTTATCTTAAGATCGATGACAGGGAACGCTTCAGCAAGAGACAGAGATTTGAGGAACTTAAGAACTGTTATCTCGAAGGCGATAAAAACATATTCGGCCTGATCGAAGGGATAAGGCTCATATGCATAGAGCCCATGCTCTTAAAGGAAATCACGAGATTTGAGACTGCCTGCCTTATGGAAGGGCTTAAGTTCGGAATAGTCAATAAGCTTGTGGGCCTGCAGCTTTCATATGTCTGCATCAGGGAAAAGGAGACCGGATTAAGCATTATAAATATACTTAAGGCCTTTTATGAGCTTTTCCATCAGAAGGAACTGCTTGAGGCTATTTGTACTCATATAATAATGTACAAAAAGCCGTTTCCGGGTGCGTATACATGGCTTGAGATGGGCGTAAACGAGCAGATGAAGCTTAAAGGCCTGTTTGAAAAATGCCTTGAGGTGGCGGATACTTCGAAGGAACTTCTGCCCAGACCCATGCTCACCTATTTTGCCGCTGCCGACGATCTGGCTCCATCGCTTGCGGAGGCACTTTATGCGAATATCATAAACTTCTGCGATAAGAGCGACAATCTTTTCGTGATGTATCGCATAAGGATGGAAAAATTTGCCGAGAAATCACTTGAAAGAGGCGCATTCAATAAAAATCTGGCAGTGATCTATGATAAGATGCTGTGTGTGGAGAACCTGAATTCAAAATGCATCGCAGCTTTGCCCGAGATACTGTTCAAACATGAGATAAAGACCGACTGGAGAAAAGTAAGAAGCATAGCTGTTTCACATAAGGAGCTCAGGGATAGCGATTTTGTAAGGTATGAGAATGGAAGTGCGATAGCCGATATTTTCACGGACGATCCGGTAATAGTCCTGCTTGACCGTGAAGGAAACCGCTGTGTGGCTTCGTTCAGGATAGATACGGAAAAAATGGTCAAGCGTCCCGATCTGACAAAGATCATGATGGAAAAATGCGTCGCCGACAAACGTGTGATACTTAACCGCTTGGAGCAGGCTGCAGGCTTTGGCAGGACGAATGATGAAGCCGTTTCATTATATATTAAGTGTGTCGAAATGGACGGACTTGAGGAAGGCTTCCTGCTCGAGTGCAGAAAGAATCTTATTCAGTATTATTATGATAATCTTGAGGGCGAACTGCTTGAGAATCAGTTGATCAAAGTGGATTTAAAAGAGCTTGAATACGGTGACAGGATTCACATGATCGAGCTGATGATATTTAGGGAACTGTACAATCTGGCTCTTAAGAACATGGAAATATACGGTTACTACGGTGTGAGCGCAAAGAGGATATCAAGGCTCTGTTCAGTACTTATCCGTTCAAACTCCGACCAGATCAATTCAAAACTATTCATGCAGCTCTGCATCTATTCTTTTGAAAAATATAAACCGGACAAGCTGATATTGAGCTATCTGGAGAAGAATTTCGAAGGCAGTACACAGGAACTTTACGATCTGTGGTTATCCTGCCATGAGATAGGAATAGATACGATAGATCTGGAGGAGAGGCTTCTGCGTACGGCTCTGTTCACGGAAAATGACATGAACTTCATAAAGGAGGTTTTTGCCATTTATTACGGGCACTGTTCTTCGGGAAAGCTTGTAAGGGCTTATCTTTCATATCTTGCCTACGGCAATCTTGTCTGCGGGAACATGCTTGATTCAAATATTCTTGAGATCATGCGCAGAGAGGTTAATTACAGCGAGAATGACATATGCACGCTGACACTGCTCAAGGATTATTCTACAAGGAAGAGCTTTACAAGTCAGGAAAAGACATTTATCGAATATCAGATAAAGAAAATGGAAGCAAAAGGACTGCTGCTCCCGTTCTTTAAGGATTTCAGCGATGAAATAAGGATACCGAAGCAGATGCGGGACAAGTATTATGTCGAATACCATACCGACAGCGACCGTAAAGTCAGGATAAGCTATAATTTCATAGGTAATGACAGCACCGATTCGTTCATGGAAGAAGAGATGAAGGATGTCGGATTCGGTATCTACATAAAGGAATTCATTTTGTTCTACGGTGAGGTAATGCAGTACTTCATAACCGAGACTGTGGATGACAGGAACATGATAACGGAAAGCAGGGAGGTATCCTTGGATCCTGAGCATTTCGGCAGGGAGGAATGCCGTTATCATCAGATAAACCTGATAATCACCGCCAAAGAGATGAATGATGAAAAGACTGTCATTAAGCTGATAGAAAACTACCAGTTTAACGATTATGCGATAAAAAGGCTTTTTGAACCCGTCTGAAAAGGCTGTGATGCCTGCAGGGTTTTAAATATACAGCCGGGCGTACTGTAAAAGTATCCGTTCGGTTAGGAGGAGTTTCGATGGAATACATTGTCGGAATAGATTTTGGCCGCGAGTTTACTCAGCTCTGTACATACAACAGGGAAACGGGAGCTGTTGATTCAGTGCCGCTTTCAAGCGACAGGCAGTCAACAAGGATAAAAACGGCTTTAACATATTCGGAGGAAAAGAAGGACTGGATCGTTTATTCGCCTGTTCATGACGGAAGACCCGGGATGACGGTCGTAAGTAATCTGTACGAGCTTGCACTTACCGGCAAGAGCGTAACGGTATGCGGCGAGGAATATAAGATAGAAAGACTGCTTGCAAGGTTTTTCAGAAGGCTCGTATATTCTATAAACAGGGAAAGCGAGAGCAGGGATATATCAGGCCTGACCATTACGGTAAAGCATCTTGAACCCGAGCTTGTAAAGAATCTGGGCGCAGGTCTGGAATACTACGGGATCCCGCGTGAGAAATACAGGATATGCGACCATATCGAAAGCTTTATGTACTATGTGGTCATGCAGAACAGGGATATCTGGATCAACGACGTGGGCTTGTTTGTATTTGATGAGGAAGAGTTCAGATACTATGTGCTTCGCTTTGGCAGAAAGCAGAAGCCGATAAGCATCGTGGCCGAGAGTACCGATTTTTCGAGTACGGTCAAATATGAGATGCTTAATGAGGGCGATGACGGAAGGATAAAATACGCCTTTGAAAATGTCTGCGGGATCATGCTGCATAAACAGTCGGTTTCGGCTGTTTACGCAACGGGAACCGGCTTTGACGGAGCGTGGGCAGATGAAATTTTAAAGAAAATCTCGACCGGAAGAAGGATATTCAGGGGCATGAACCTCTATGTCAAGGCGGCCGCCTGTGTATCAAAAATGTTCTTTATCGGCGGCAGCGATGAATTTCTGGTCATCGGAGAGGACGATCTTAAGAGCGATATGTCCTTAAGAGCCATAAGCCGAAATGAGCAGACCGAGATACCGTTCGGAAAAGTTGGCCAGAAGTATTACGAAGCCGGCGGGAGCGCCGAGGTCATACTGGATAATACAAATGAAATAGATTTCATGCTTCATAATGCATTAAAAAAGGATTTCTTCTTTGCCATCATGACGCTTGATGCGCTTCCGGTAAGAAAGAACAAGACAAACAGGGTATCGGTAACAGTTAAGTTCCCTACAAGGAATGCGGCTGTCGTAACAGTCAGGGATATGGGCTTCGGAGGAGTCAGGCCGACCGATTACAGGATTTGGGAACAGGTAATTAATCTCTAAGGAGTTACTATGGGCAAGGTTATTTTATGTGTAGGGAAAAAAGCTAAGGAACCCTACATTGTGTCTTCGGTGGGAATATACGCCGAAACTATAGAAGAACTCTGTTATTCTATAAGACAGAATCTGGATCTGGTCGATTCGGGAGCCATAGACAGGAATCTGGCGGCTTTCATAAAGGAGGATCTGGGACTTCCGGAAAGAGGAAAGCTTCTTGAAAGCCTTATCTATTCAAGGGCATCACTTAAGGACAAGCTGATGTCGATATTTGAAAGCTGTGATTTTTACGATAAAAACGAGTTAAAGAAGATTTCGGCGGAGATAGAAGAACTCTCAAGGATGAGTGGGCTCGAGAGAAGAAAGAAGAGAGCCGACAGGCTTATGCATCAGGGTAAGATCGGTGAAGCTACTTTAGAATACAGGAGCATACTTGAGAATCCTGCGATCGCAGAGTTGTCGGATGCATGCCTCGGAGGGATCTATCACAATATTGCTGTATTTGAGATACGAAGGGGAGATATCGAGGAGGCTTCACGTTATTTCCTCGAAGCGTACGAACACAATACGGACAGGGTTTCGTTAAAGGCATATCTCTATACGCTGAAGCTTGCAAGAAACAACAACCGCTATTCGGATGAGGTTAAGCGGCTTGAAGTGGATGTGAAGCTTTTCAACGAGATAGAGAGCGAGATGCATTCTGTCGAGGAGGATTTTGAACAGAGCTCAAACTACAACGAGATAAACAGACTGCGTGTTTTGTGGCAGCAGTCGAGGTTTTCGGAAGAGAAGCGTTTGTCGGGCGAGATAATCGACAGGATGAAGCTTATCTATCGCAGGGAAAATGAAGAGGGCTGATAAAAGTGGGATTGTTCGGCAGAAAAAAGAAAAAAGAAGAAAAAACCGAATACGAATGGATGACTGTCGATGAGGCGTTATCTATGAAGGAAGGGAAAGCTTCCCGCAGGGAAAAGGATTCCGACCGCTTTCTTGACGATATCCAGGAACAGTTAAAAAACGCTGAGCGCATAAGATTGGAGACCGGACGAGAGTTCGAGGAGGTTGAAAAGCACATTGGTGACATCGAACGCTTCGAAGGGCTTCCGAAACAGGTTGCGGCCCAAATATCCGATCTTGCGGCAAATGTCATATCCTATGAGCAGATGAGGGAAGATTATCAGAACGGTACACGT
>JAEEVO010000170.1 GCA_016290905.1 Lachnospiraceae bacterium
TATATTAAATTATTAATCCGGAGGTTATAAAGAAACATTAAATATGTTGCAAATTTCGCCCCAACGGTGTGAGCTTTTCGCTTCAACCGGTATAAGCATTTCGTTTTAACGGTGTGCATATTTCGGATGTCGGTTTATCCGTTATCCTGTGGTATAGTCTTTCTCGTAGTAAAAAACGAGAAAGGAGCATATAACTATGCACAACTGTACTACAATCCTTGGCGTCATAGATATGCGTCAGCGCGGCATATCCTTTGACGACTGTCGAAACCGGTTCGGTATCGGCTGTAGCACCATAACCCTTATCATGAAACGTTATAAAGATTCAGGTAAGGATCTTGAAGCGCTGAGACAAATGTCCCCTGAGGAAGTTGAGCTGATGTTTTATCCACCCGAAAACGTACGGCGAAAAGACGTATCCGTAATGCCTGATTTTCAGGCGGTGTATGACAGGCTTAATCTTCCCGGAAGCAAAGCTAATCTTTTCTACATGTGGCTTAAGTACAAGAAAGACTGCCCTTCAGGGTACCAGTACACCCAATACTGCCATTATTTCAAACAGTTCGTAGAAAAGAACTACGGCGCGGAAGCCGTGAGCATGGTCGTTGAACGTATTCCGGGCGAAAAAGTCTATATCGACTGGGTCGGAGACCAGCCCGAAATACTTCTGGACAGCCAGACCGGTGAGCTTAAGAAGGTACACTTCTTTGTTACAACCGTTGGCGTGAGCAACCTGCTGTATGCCGAAGCATTTGAGGACGAAAAACTGCCAAACTTTATTGCCGGAACCGTACATGCTCTGGAATCCTATGGAGCAACGCCAAAGTACCTGGTCCCGGACAACCTAAAAACTGCAATAACCCGTCACACAAAGGACGAACTGGTGATCAACAGTGCCTATCAGGATCTTGAAAGCTTTTACGATGTCGTGATCCTTCCGCCTCCTCCCAGGAAGCCAAAAGGAAAGCCTACTGTCGAAAAATACGTTCAGTTTCTTGAAACCCATCTGCTTGAGGATCTTAAGGAAAAGGTCTACTACAGTATCGAAGACATCAACCGCGATGTAAGAAAAAAGATAGCGGTCATCAACAGTGACAAGAGATCTTCCGATTCCCTGTCAAAGCTTGAAAGTTTTCTCCGATACGACAAGCCACAGATGAAGCCACTTGCCGGTGAATCCTTCATGTTATGTGACTACAAATACTTTGCACACGTACCGAATAATTACCATCTGCTCTACGATGACCACTATTATTCAGTATTGTACACGTATTATAATCAGCCCGCAATTATCAAGGCTACCATGGCCGAGATACGAATCTGTGACCGTAACAACAAGCTGATATGCGTCCACAGGCGTTCCTATAAGGAGTTCCCGCGCTATATCACAAAGCCGGAGCACATGAAGCCTGAACATCAGTATTACAAGGAGGTCAACTCCAAGGATGGCGATTATTACAGGCGCTGGGCTGCATATATCGGCCCGTATACGAAGAACTTCATCGATCGGATACTCATGTCCTCCGAACATGAAGAGCAGGCTTATAACAGTTGTAACGGCATTCTCCACATGTGCAAGGATCAGTCAAAGCTGCTTGTCGAGGAGATCGCAAAAACATGCGTTGAGGGCAATGTTTGCCGGTATTCTTACTTTAAACGCTTATTGAAGGAAAACCTTGAAAAGGGTAATTCTGCCGATAAAGCGGTTCTTCCTAACCACGATAACCTTCGCGGAAAGGAGGAATACAAGTGAAGAAACAGTCAGAAAAAACCCTCACCATTGAGGAATACGAGCTCTGTAACAAGCTTAAGAGTATGCGCTTCTCCGGTATGGCGGCGGAACTCGAAAGAGTATTTGCCGATCCCAATGCGGACCTTATGGCCTTTAATGACAAGATACAGCGCATAGTCGATGCCGAATGGGACCTGCGGTATACCAAGAAACTCAACCGTTTCATCAAAAAGGCGACCCTGAAATATGCAACAGCGGATCTTGATGATTCCATATATGATCCTGCCCGGCAGCTCGACACCGGTATCATCGAAGTCCTGGCGCAGTGCGAATGGATCGATCAGGGCAAGAACCTTGTCATAACCGGTAAAACAAGCTCAGGTAAGAGTTACCTAGCCAATGCACTTGCCATATGTGCGCTAAAACAGTTCAAGACTGTAAGATACTTCAAAGCCAGTGGCCTTATCAATGAACTGGCCAAGGCCGAGAAGCTTGGTGAGTATCCCGAGACTCTCAGCCAGATGTCATCGTATGACCTTCTTGTTGTAGATGATTTCGGGCTGATGAATCTGGATCTCGACAAATGTCGGAACCTTTTTGAGGTATTCGACTGCAGGGATCCGTACAAATCAATACTTCTGGTATCACAGATACCGGTCAATGCCTGGTATGATATCTTTTCCGATCATACCTACGCAGAGGCGAGCCTTGCTCGCGTCCTCAATGAATCATACCGTCTGGAAATGAACGGAAAGAACATGAGGAATTTCGAACCTATAAACAAACGTAAAAACGGATAGCGCACCGTTGGAGCGAATCGCTTGTACCGCTTATGCGGTACAGGCGTACCGTTTATCCGAATTGTGCAAATCATTCCCACATTATCGTTTTGATAGAATAATTATATTTCAGAAAGAGCATAATATCATTGATATGAATATATGCTCTTTTTCAGTTATATTAAAGATCGTGTAAAACATAAGTGACGGGGCCTTGACGTAAGTGAGATAATGCGCAACATTATAAGAGAAATCCATATTGTATAAAGGTTTGCTATGATTTGACTTACTCATAACT
>JAEEVO010000171.1 GCA_016290905.1 Lachnospiraceae bacterium
ATTTTTGCATAAGGTAATAATGTAATGGTTTTTAATTCTATAGTTACTGCAATGAGGGAGGATGCATTAAAGCTTCCCAATGACAGAAATGTCAAAGTATACATGAGACACTCCATAAGATTCGATAATCCTCCCGATGGGGATTATTCAAAGCTTCTTCTCACTCCCGAGGGAATAGAGATAGCTAACAGGATCGGAAGGGAACTTGATTATCCCATAGGGTATTTCTATTCAAGTCCTGTGGAAAGATGTGTTCAGACTGCAACGGAGATAGCAAAGGGGGCGGGTATCGAAAACCCGCATGTTGAAAAGATAAAAGAACTCGCTCATCTCGAAGGCCTGGGTCATGCGCAGAACGATCTTGGCATAGGATGGTATCAGTTCTATTACGGACTTCAAAGAAATATTCCCGAGTTTACGGGTGGAATAACCCTTAAGGAAGCAGCGACTCCCATCATCGATAAGGTGTTCTCACTTCCCGAAACCGATAAGGCACTGGATGTTATATGCTCACATGACAGCCATGTCGTAACTCTTGCGAGCGCTCTGTTTGATTTTAAGACCGGTATAAACGGAGAAGGCTGGATCACATATACGGAAGGTATGTTCATGTACGGAACCAGAGATGACTTCACCGTGCTCTGGAGAGGAGAGGAGAAGCGCTTCATCAATTGGTAACACATACCGCAAAACGGTATCGGTTATAGATAAGTAATTGTTATTTAAGGAGGATAAGATGGCAGACGCTAGAAATGAGTACTATCAGAATTCCGAAAACATCCGTCCCGATTCTATGGAGAGGATAACCACCAAAGAGCTTGCGGATAAGTTCATCGAAGAACAGGTCGCTAAATTAAAAGCTCAGATAGGCGACGGCAAGGTATTACTTGCACTCTCCGGCGGTGTTGATTCATCGGTTGTTGCAGCACTTCTTATTAAAGCGGTTGGGAAGCAGCTTACCTGTATCCATGTAAACCACGGACTCATGCGCAAAGGCGAGAGCCAGATGGTCATAGATGTATTTGAAAAACAGCTTGGTGCCAATCTTATCTATATAGATGCGACCGACAGATTCCTGGATCTTCTCGCAGGTGTCAGTGATCCCGAGAAGAAGCGTAAGATAATAGGCGGGGAATTCATTAAAGTATTTGATGAAGAAGCTGCCAAGATTGAGGGAGTCGGATTCCTCGGACAGGGAACGATCTATCCCGATATTCTCGAGAGTAAGGACGGTATCAAGGCTCATCATAATGTAGGCGGACTTCCCGAAGAAGTTAAGATGGAACTTGTAGAGCCTTTGAAGCTGCTTTTTAAAGATGAAGTAAGAGTAGTGGGATCCGCACTCGGACTGCCTGACGAGATGGTTAACCGTCAGCCCTTCCCCGGCCCCGGCCTCGGAGTGCGCTGTACCGGTGCCATTACAAGAGACAGACTTGAAGCTCTCAGAGAATCGGATGCCATTCTCAGAGAAGAATTTGCAAATGCCGGACTTGATAAAAAAGTTTGGCAGTATTTTACGGTCGTACCCGATCTTAAGGCGACAGGCGTAAAAGACGGAAACAGAGCATTTGAGTGGGTATGCATTATCCGCGCGGTAAATACCAAGGATGCCATGAGTGCAACCATCGAGAGAATCGATTGGGAACTTCTTGAGAAGATCTCATATCGTATCACCCATGAGGTACCCGGTATCACCCGTTGTCTCTATGATGTGACAACCAAGCCCACTGCCACAATCGAATTTGAATAGTCTACAAACGCTGGAAACGCCCTAAAATAGGGCGTTTCATTTTTTTAAGCCAACTTTAAGCCAACCAAAATAGGTTTTATGTTTTCCGAATAATATATAATGCAAATTGAACGGGATATAAATTTCGGTGTTGTATCAGTTATATGTTAAGGAGAATTTCATCATGATAATTAAAGGTGCAGCTACATCAGCATATGACCCGAATGAAGTGCATATTAACATAGAGGCAGAAGAAGGTGAATGCATAAAAATAGGAGATACCATTTCTATTCCTATGAATGACCATTCTTTTGAATCGCGGGAGATTAAAGATATGTACCGTGATTGGAATAAATGGAGAAAGGGAAAAGGCTTATTTAATAAGATTGAAGCCGGAGAATGGGCTGAATGTATAATTTTTGGTATTGATTCCGGGAAAAAACATACAATCAGTTCTTTTTTTGATGACGATGACTTCGGTGATGGAGCTGTCAGAGCTGAAGGGAAGAGCCAATAAAAAGCCAACTTCCGCTCTAAAATCACCTTGGAACAGGTGGAATAAGTAGATAATAACCACAAGATGTTGAGGTTATTGGAATGTGATGACCACGAAATATATGTGTCTGCAAAGAGCTTGAATAATTGCAAAACGCTGGAAATGCCCTAAAATAGGGCATTTCAGTTTTTTAAGCCAACATTAAGCCAACCAAAAACAGCGATATGCAATTTTGAGAAGTCCTCCCGTAGTCATAGGTGGACTAGATTTGCAGTGCCAAAAAGTTATCAAGAGTTCTTTACCTAGATGGTATAATTACCTTGTCTGAGGGAGTGTTCCCTTAGTCTGGAAAATAAACAGTCAGGTGTACTGTTTTGGGGTTAATATATTGGGACAATCAGGAACTATTGATGTGATATAGGGATAATATGAAATATGAACTGAAAGCGGAATTGCAGAAACTTTCGAGAAGTAAAGTGCCTTTGAATGTTCATTTGTTCCCGATAGTGAATGCTTTTCTTAAACTGCATAAGTGTGTATCTGATGACAGCGTTAATGTGAAACCGGT
>JAEEVO010000058.1 GCA_016290905.1 Lachnospiraceae bacterium
TGCAGCGAGATACGGTTTCATACATACGGGGAGAGTTTTTTTCCAGTATGCAAATCTGTCATCCTTTAAAATACAGAACTTAAGAAGTACGATAAGCCTGTTTTCGGAGTTCTTGACCAGTCTTATCTCAACATCATAATTATCCGTCGAATTGGTAAGTTCCCAATCGGTAAGCTTCTCAAGCTCTGCCGAAAATCTCTTTGCAAAATCGGGCAGTTCTGTCTTATCCTTTGCCCTGATCTCCGTACGGAAGTTTACCCTCATGCCTTCGGTTACCCTGCCGTTCTCATTAAAGATGCCTATGCGGTTAAAGATATACTCCTTGATATTTGCGTCAAAAAGCTCCTTTGCGGCTTTTACAGGATCTGCGGACACCGGCTTAACCTTATCGGGTGCAAAAAGCATCTCCTCATAGGTTCTGATATGCATGAGTTTTTTAAGATTATCGGTCTTCACCTGTACGCCTGCATTAAACTGTCTGTTCGGTATATCGCCGAGAGCCTCCTGCGTAATCTCCTTGAAATTCCTGTTTGTGGTAAGGAGTACGGTGTTTGGAAGATTGTATCCGGTAAACTCCTTTTTACCGTTGCCGAATATTTTTTTAAGCTGGTTTATCTCCTCGATCACATGCTTTCTGTTCTCTTCGGAAGGCTTTTCTTTTCTCAAGGTTTCAAATCTCACCTTAAGCTCATCCTTATACTTTGAAAAATCAAGCCTTCTTATAGCCTCAACATATGCCGCCTTATTATATAAGGTCTCGTCCGAAGTATACGCATCGTAAAGAGCGTCTACGTTTTTATCGGAACCGAGAAGCCCGAGAATTATCGCAGCGTTCTTTCTGATCTTCGGATCGTTGTCTTTAAGCAGTGCCGTAAGTACGGAAAAATCGTCTTTGATCAAGAAAAGAAGGGCATCCTTTGAACGGCTGCCCTTGTTTACGTCCTTAAGGTCGTCTTTGATCGCTTGAAGATTTTCCTTTACACCGATATTGTTTACGATGTTTAAGTAATAATCTTTTGTCATGTGGAAAATCACCCTTCAGTAGTTTCATCCTCAACTGTCTTGACAACAGGAGCTTCCTTGCTGATAAATACGCAGCTGAATGCAACCTTCATGGCTACATATACGGTCGGGAATGACTCGTCGAATGCGTTTTCATCATATTCTTTCTTCATATAGTAAGCGGAGCCGATGCCGTCAAACTTAACGTTTACATTTTCGGGAAGGACAATGTTTATCCTTGATACAGCGCCCTTGATGGCGATAAAGCTGTTATCTGCGAAATCGCAGTTTGAAAGATCAAGGCTTAAGTTGCTGAAATAGCCTCCTACAAGGAAACCGCCTTTGACGGGCTCAGCGAGATCCCAGCTCTTTGATGAGAAGAATGCGGTAACATCCTTTAAGCCTTCTCTGTTGGGATCCTTCTTATGCTTTTTCTCTATAAGCGCAAGCACGAACTTGATCGCTGCGACAACAGCTGCCAGAGTAGCAAAGATGATGAACATTATCTTAAACTTCTTCATCTTTCTCTTAAGCTTTGTCTTAAGCTTGGTTTTCATCTTACCCTTCATCTTTTCCTTCAGTTCTTTTTTGTACTCTTTCTTGCTTTTCTTCATCCCTTTTACCCCTCCTTACAGTCAGAATGTATTATCACATAAAATATTTTATTTGTCAATCATAAGTTAAAGAATAAGCGCTTTGACCTCATCGGGCGGAAGCGGGCGTCCCCATATAAAGCCCTGTATATAATCGCAGCCGATGGATTTCAGTGTCTCAAGCTGTGCATCCTCTTCAACGCCCTCGGATATGACATCAAAGTTCATGAGATGTCCGATGCTGATGATCGTAGCCACATATTTCTTCGAAGAATCACTTGTGTTCATCTTGTCGATGAAGGACTTGTCGATCTTGAGCAGATCCGCAGGTATTGTGTTCAGATAACTGAGTGACGAATAACCTGTTCCGAAGTCGTCTATCGCTATCTTTACGCCGAGCCTCTTTAAGTCGTTCAGGCATCTGATCGTGTTTTCATCCGATTCAATCATGATCGATTCGGTGATCTCTATCTCAAGCTGGCTCGGAGGTATCATATTATCGTTGAGCAGGCTCTTGATTTCCTTAAGGAAATCTCTTTTCATCAGATGTACGACGGAAACGTTAAGGCTCAGTATAACGTCGGTCTCTACCTTCTTTAATATCTCACCGAAGAAGCCCGCAGCTTTTCTGAAAACAACGCTGTCCACCTTGTCGATGAGTCCGGCGCTCTCGGCAACCGGGATGAAATCGGCCGGGCTAATCATGTTACCGTCCGCATCCTTCATCCTCGCAAGTGCCTCAAAGCCGCGAAGGTTATGTGAAATATCGTACTGCGGCTGCATATTGAAGAATATGGTATCGTTTTCAAGAGCAACCCTTATCTTTCGTTCAATCTCGTTTGTATGCTCGGCCTCTGCAATAAGATCATGCGTGAAATGCCTGATATGTACATCCGTTCCCATACGTTTTACGGCATACATAGCCGCATCGGCATAGGAAAACATATTGTGGCTGTCCCTCGTGTCATCGGGGTATTCAACATATCCGAAGCTGGCGGTCAGATAAAATGCCCTGTCATCTATGGTTATGGCCTTCTCAAGTTCATCCTGATAAAATCTGATCGTCTTCCTTACGACGGCATCGGTTGCGTAATCCCTTATTGCTATCGCAAACTCGTCACCGCCCTGTCTGGATATAAAATCTTTGGTACCCGTTGTACCCGACTCGGCAAGCTCCTTCCACCTGGAAGCTATCTCAACAAGAAGCCTGTTGCCGAAATTATGTCCCATGGTATCGTTTATGTTCTTGAAATTATTAACATCCACTAGTACGAGCACAAACTTTTCTTCTTTATTGACAAGACTGCGCATCAGGTTGATCAGGGATGCCCTGCTGGGAAGTCCTGTCAGGCTGTCGGTGGTTGCCTTTTCCTTTAATGTTTTCTGATATTCTCTTATCTTTACATTATTCTTGTAAAGCAGGATAGCCGCAAGTATTGTAAACAACGTGGTAAATAAGCCCGGCAGCGAGCCGTACTTATGGAATGAAAATACATTAAAGATAATGGGAGGAAACTGTATTATCAGTATTACGATTGAAATAATGAAACCGGGTCTGTCAAAAAGTACAACAAGGAAGATAATGCACATATTTGCAATTGACGAGAAAACTCCGGTAAAAGTCGAGAACGGGATATTTGTTCCGAAAATGTTTATAAAGATACCGCCGTCCGCTCCCTGCTTGTTGGACGAAACATTGACCATGATCACGGCAGCAAGATACAACAATAATAAGACAACAAATACAATCCTTGCCTTTATACTCCTTGTCGAAACTTCGCTTATAAAATTATTCTTATTTTCGTTGGTTTCCTTGTCATTTTCCATGCGTCCGTGCCCTCGAAAAACTTTTTTACATTATACCACGAAACACATAAAAAAACAACTATTTTTTATTCTGTGACATATAGTCGGAATTTATGCGGAAGCAAGTAAAAATCGGACAGGAAAACGCTCCTGCCCGATCATTTCTTTCGTTCTTTTGTGCTTATTTTATGTATTTACACAATTGCTTAAATTGAATATATTTTTTTTATATTCCGTATTATCAGAACTTATGGATAAACAGACCGCTTCTGAGCTTCGGCTCAAACCATGTAGACTTGGGAGGCATGAGTCGTCCTTCGTCAGCTACGGCAAACAGCTCCTGAATGGATGTGGGATATACGGCAAATGCCAGCTTCATATCCTTCTTGCAGCGGCGCTCCAGCTCCTTGATACCTCTGATACCGCCGACAAATGCGATACGCTTGTCCTTTCTTGGATCCTTGATACCGAGTATCGGGTCTAAGAGGTAAGTCTGAAGTATCGAAACATCCAGGCTCTTTACGGGATCCTTTATTCTCTTGATCCAGTCCTTGGCTTCAAGCTCGTACCACTGACCGTCCATGAGCATTGCAAATGTGTATTTCTGAGTAGGGGTGAAAGGTCCATCTACCTTCTTTACCAGGAAGAAGCCTGTGATACTGTCAAGATATTCTTCCTCGGTAAGGTCGTTAAGATCCTTTACAACTCTGTTGTAAGGCATGATCATAAGCTGATCCTCAGGGAACAGTACGGAAAGGAAGAAGTTGAACTCCTCCTCGCCGGTATATTCGGGATTAAGGTCTCTTCTCTTTAAACCTGCTTTAACAGCCGATGCACATCTGTGATGTCCGTCTGCGATATAGATGCTGTTTATATTGTCAAATTCTCTCTGAATGGTCTCAACATCCTTAGCGTCATTGATCTTCCATACGTTATGTGAAATACCGTCATCCGAAGTAAAGGAATAAAGTGTCTCGCCTTCCTTTACCTTGTTTACTATCGAGCTGATGATCTCATTGCTTCTGTATGCCAAAAAGATGGGGCCCGTATGTGCTCTTAAGGTATCAACGTGGTTGATACGGTCAAACTCTTTTGCTTCAACAGTATTTTCATGCTTCTTTATCACATTGTTTACATAGTCATCTATCGAACAGCATGCCGCAATACCGGTCTGGTGCCTTCCGTTCATGATAAGCTCATAGATATAGTAGCAGGGTTCATCATCGGAAATGAATGTTCCGTCAGCAAGCCTTGCTTCAAAAAGCTTCTTCGCATGCTTATAAACCTGAGGGTCATAAGTATCTACGGTATCGGGAAGCGAAGTTTCAGCCCTGTCTATACGTAAGAATGAATACTCATTATCCTTGACTGCTTCGGTTGCCTCCTCCCTGCTGTATACATCATAAGGGAGTGCTGCGACTTTATCGGCAAGTTCCTGTGCCGGTCTGATACACTTAAAGGGTTTGACGATTGCCATAATAATCCTCCGTAAAACTTCTTTATATACTGTTCAAAAAAACAACAAGCAATATCATACTATACCCCGAAAATAAAATCAAGAATTTTTTTGAAAAAAATAACCATCCCTGTGACTAAAACACAAGGATGGTATATGGGAAGTTTAAGTTAGTTATATGTCACCTTACCGTCGGGAGCAACAAATGCAAGGATCGTCTTACCGGGTTCGGGCTTTTCATCGGAAAAGCTGTAGGCTTTAAGGAATCTTTCCATGGCGGCTTCCGTCTTCTCCTTTGAATTTGAATGGATGTAAGCCAAGGTTTCACCCTTTTCAACCCGGTCTCCGACCTTTTTCTGTAAAATAAGGCCTACGCTTAAATCTATAGTGCTTTCTTTCGTCTCACGTCCTCCGCCGAGTATAAGCGAACACATACCGATCTCATCGGCTCTGATGCTCTTTACATAACCCGAAACAGGTGAAGGTACGGGATCGATCAAGGTTGCTTTCTTAAACTTATCCGTATTGTATACGAACTCCTGATCTCCTCCCTGAGCTTCCACAAAATCCGCAAATTTCTTTAAAGCTGTCTTTTCCGTGATGGTTGCCTTAAGCATAACTTCGGCTTCTTCTTTCGTTTTTGCGACCTTTCCGGCAATAAGCATAAGGCTTCCCAGTGCTAAGCAGTCATCCATCAGATCTTCCGGTCCTTCACCCTTTAACAGATCGATGGCTTCTATCACCTCCAGGGCATTCCCGACTGCTCTGCCCAATGGCTGATCCATGTTTGTGATAACCGCAGAAGTCTCCCTGCCCGCATTATTACCAATCTTTACCATGGCTTCGGCAAGTGTGACCGCATCCTCAAGAGTCTTCATGAATGCTCCCGAACCTGTCTTTACATCAAGCACTATAGCTTCCGCACCGCTGGCAAGCTTCTTGCTCATAATACTTGAAGCTATGAGCGGGATACAGTCAACGGTAGCCGTAACATCGCGCAGAGCATATATCTTCTTATCCGCCGGCGCAAGATCGGCAGTCTGACCCATGAGTGCAAACTTATTCTTATTCACATGGTCAAAAAACTCTTCCGGAGTTATTGAGGTTGAAAAACCGTCAATGCTTTCAAGCTTATCTATAGTACCTCCCGTATGACCGAGTCCCCGTCCGGACATCTTAGCAACCGGTACCCCGCATGCCGCAACCATTGCCGACAGGCACAGGGAAGTTTTGTCCCCAACGCCGCCGGTACTGTGCTTATCTACTGTAACACCGTCAATCTTGGACATATCAAGAGTTTCACCCGAATCCCTCATAGAAAGCGTAAGATCCGTGGTCTCCTCCATATCCATACCCTTAAGACATACTGCCATAAGAAACGCCGACATCTGGTAATCAGGGATTTCCCCCTTTGTATATCCCTGAACGATAAAGTCTATCTCTTCCTTTGTCAGCTTTCCGCCGTTCTTTTTCTTATAGATCAGATCATACATTCTCATAATGCCTTCTCCTTTCGCCCCAATCTTATTTATTTGTAATCCTAAGATCTAAATTTGTCATCCTAAGATTTATGTTTGTCATCCTGAAATCTAAATTTGTCATCCTGAGCGTTAGCGAAGGATCTTTTCTATAATGTACAAAAGATTCTTCGCTTTGCTCAGAATGACACTAACATACTGACAATGTATCGCTCAGTCAAAATCCGTACTCCTGATAACGTATTATCTCACTGAAGCAATCAAAATCCGTACTCCGGATAACGTGTTATCTGACTGAATACAACATCCTTAAATGTTACATCTCTATAATCCTTAATGAAATATAAGTTATTCGATTCTTCCTCACCTAAAGCACAGCGATCCATCACAAATGAGAAATCATCATTAGGATTAACAAAAGCTCCGCCGCCAAAACTGCTGTCAAGTACACAGCATGTTAAACTGACTTTTCCTGTACATATACCGATATACAACGGACCGGCACTGCAGTCATGTATCCTGCAATTATATACGGCAAGGTCTTTTGATCCGTCTATAATACTTATTCCGTAAACGCCGCATCCGTAAAGGTCCATATTGTACAGTTTAGTATTCTTGCAATTACTTAAGTTGATTACATTGCCCTCGCAAGAACCGGTCTGCATATGTCCTGCTTTAAACGCATGCAAAGTGATATTCTTACAGTTTTTAAAACCGAGAACATCAGCATAGCTTGCGTTACTGATTATCGATGTTGCAGTACAGGTATCCGATCCACCGCTTATGGTCAGGCCGTCAACTTTCTTTATCACCAGCTGAAGTCCGTTATAAACTTCCTTTATCTCAACATATTTATGATTTGAATTAAACTTCTTGCCTTCTTTCTTCCAGATAGCATCAAGTTCATCGCTCAGGTAATAAGTACCGGGTTGGAGTATGATCTTTGCTCCCGGTTTAATACTGTCGATAAGCTCTTTTACGGAGGTCACAACAGTATACCCCTTCTTTTTATATGCTTTAGTATCATTCTCAAAATCTTCGCTTATCACTGGTGAGGCAAAACCGTCTTCAAATGTATATGCAGATACAGTATAGATATTTTTCCTGTATACATAATCAAGCAGACCTTCTTCATTGGTTGCCGCTGTAAATATCAGGTTTCCGTTTTTATCATATAAATAATTATCTGCACATATTTCATCCGGTTCTTTATTATTCACAACCTTTGATAATAATCCGTTTGAGTCATAAATATATGTTTCATCACATATTACAAAATCTCTATACAAACTTGACTCTTTTCCCGTAATCTTCCTTCCCGCCGAATCATAAGTATACGAGTCTTTTGATTCGGTATAATCGCTCGAAGTTTCAATCAGCCTGCCTTTGCTGTCATACACATTGGCAATATAGAAATATTGATTACCAAGGCCGTCAATATTATAGGACTTAACCATTCTGTTTTTCGAATCAAACTCATATTTATTGGTATATAATACTTCGCCGTTACCGTTTTTCTCACTTACCTCTATGCGGTTATCTTTCTTATCATATTTGTAGTTTGTGGTATATTTATCACCTGATGCACTGTATTCTTCTACTAAAAGATTACCGTTAGTATCATACTTGAATGTATATGATACTGTTCCGCCTTCAGGTTCTTTAACATCCATCGATATGAGCCTGCCGTTCTTATCAAAAACAAAAGAAGATGTGGTTTTCGGATTTCCCGGAATATTGAAGTTTTTGGTTACAATCGTTAAAGCTCCTGTTTTGCTGTCTTTTTTACTCTTTGTACCGTATGACTCAAACTCAATACTACTGATTTTTGCTCCTTTTCTGATAACCAGATCAGGTCTTCCGTATTCGTAATCCATGACAACAAGCTTCTTAACTGTTTTTCCGGGCATTACCGTTATTGTTTCAAAATTATACTCGTAAGCATAAATCGTATTGTTATCGGCATTTTCGATATACCCTCTCGTATCCATTACATATATGGCGTTAAATTTTGCCTTGTTTGTAACTTCTGCGTTTTTTGCATAGATTACTACATCTTTGTTCTTTGCGTTTTTAACCGCAGGAATGGTAATGGGATCGTAAGTTTCGGTTCTGAATGTTATCTTTGCTGCAGTTTTTGTCTTCATGACCTTTTTAAGCTGTTTTAAAGAATAAACAACTTTTTCTTTTTTACTTGCCGCATCTGTTTCGTTTTCACCCTTAACAAAAACAAATAGTGTTGTTAAAAGCGCTATTGCAAGAAAGCCGGCTAATGCTTTCTTAAAACAAACTCTCATTTCTGCCTCCTCTTGTATCTTATGTCACCGTCTCTTAAAAATCATTTAAAATCCGTACTCGGGATAGTCGGTTACTTCACTGAACAAACAATCATTGAAGATGATTTGGTCTGAACCGATCTTGAAGTACCATTTGTTTGACTCAGCTGCACCGAATGCACAGGATTCAAAGGTCAGTTTACCGTCGCTTGCTTCTGTATAGAAGTATCCGCCGCCTGCCGAACCTATAAATGCGCAGCGTACAAACTTAAAGTTTCCCTTTACGTTTTCAATCTCGAACGGACCGTATTCGCAGTCACGCAGTTCGGAATTGTAAACTGTAACATTGCTTGTGTTTTCATATGCACCGATTCCGTATACGCCGCATCCGTAAATATCCATTGTATAAAGGTTAACGTTATTGCAGTTATACAGATCGATAACATTTCCGGAGCAGTCGCCTCTGTCGGTGTGTCCGAGTGTCATGTTGCAAAGTGTAAGATCGTCACATTCGGTAAATGTAAATACCGCACAATATCTGGGATCGACCGTTATTTCCGACGAAAAGGCATTCGGAGCTCCGCCGCTTATCAGGAGGTTATCGCAATCCTTGATCTCGAGACCGATACCGTCAAATTCTTCAAGAAGCTTTACATATTTATGTTCATCATTCCACTTTTCACCGTACTTATTCCAAAGCTTCTGAAGGTATTCGCTTAAGTTATAAACTCCTGCCTTGATTATTATCTTTGCACCGGGCTTTATCGCATTGATAAGCTGTTCTGCGGATGAAACAACTGTATAGCCATTCTTCTTAAGAGCGGCGTCTGTTGTGCCGCCTACGTATCCGTACGTAGGATCTACGGGTGAAACAAAACCGTCTTCATATTTCTTCCTGATATTATCGGTTTCTCCTTCGAAATATGCGTAATCAAGTATATTGTCCGATCTGCTTACGGTATAAACGATATTTTCATCCTTATCACGAACATAAATGTAATTATACTTCAAACCTTCTTCATAGCTTATCTTATATTCAGACAACATGCAGTTTTTGTCATAAAAGTATTCTATATCCGAACTTAATTTGCCGTTTCTCTTTGCAATCTGTCTTGTCAGGCAGCCCTTTGAATCATATTTGTACGTCTCAGAAAACGAGTTGTCAGCCATTTTAAGCTCTGTCTGTTTTCCGTATTTATCATATTTGTATGTGGTCTGCAGTTTCTTTGAACCGTCGGCAGGTTTTTCGTATTCCTTTATACAATTACCGTTTGAATCATATTCATATGAGTATCCGTAATTATATGTACCGTCAGTCTCACACTCGGAATATTCGATCAGATTATTATCCTTATCATATTTGTAATCAACATAATAACTGTAATCTGAAGAAATGTATTCCTTTATCTTATTACCGTTTTCATCATAGGTATATGTTACGGTTCTCTCGTCCTTGTATGCTTTGTTATTAAAATACATCTTTTTGTATCTGCCGTCATCATCAAACGTAAATTTAACGGTACCGTAAACATCGGAATCCTCATCGCCGATCATTTCCATGGTGATAGTTTTGTCTTTAGAAAGCTTTGAAACAGTTCCGTAATTATCGACAACTATATTGCTGATCTTAGCTCCCTTACGTAAGGTATAATTCATTTCATTGGAATTAAAATTCCTAAACGTAAGCTTCTTTACGGTCTTTCCTTCTTTTACTTCAAGTTCTATTTCATAACCGTAAATATCGATAGTGTTGCCTGTGGCATTTTCGGTATAGCTTCTTGCCGAGCGAACCGAAACGGATTTAAATTTTGCATTATTGGTTACACGCGAATTATCACAGTAAATCTCAAGATTCTTTTTCTTTGCCTTTGAACTTGCGGGGATCACGACATCACTGGATGTATTTGTCATATAAACGATCGTCCCGACCTTGCTGTTCTTTACAGCTTTTTTGTACTGAGACAGATTGTAAACTTTCTTTGTTACCTTTGCAGCCGCATCTGCGTCTTTATAACCCAACGCAGCCACAGACATGACCAGCAATGCCAAACACACTGCCAGTCTTGTGATTGTTGAAACCTTTTTTGACATTTTTGTAGCCTCCTCTTCTTTTATAATTCACCTATATAATAAAACCCTTTGCACTCGGAAAGCTTTACATCAAGTATCTTTCCAATAAGTGAATCATCACCCTTAAAATGTACCAGAAGATTGTTGTCCAGTCTTCCGGTAAGATATCCTTCTTCTCCGCTCACTTCCCTGTCCTTTTCTTCGACAAGTACCGGAAGCACGCTTCCTTCAAGCTTTTTCGCATATTCTTCGGAATATTTGTTGACTTCCTTTAAAAGCCTGTCAAAACGGTTCTTTACCGTTGCCTCATCGATCTGATCCGGGAATGACGCTGCGGGAGTTCCCGTTCTTTTGGAATATATAAATGTAAATGCCGATGAGAATTTGGCATAGCGGACGATATCAAGTGTTTCCTCGAAATCCTCCTCTGTCTCTCCGGGGAAACCGACAATGATATCCGTCGTTATCGCAATATCCGGAATCGCTGCTCTTATCTTGTCGATAAGCTTCATGTAATCCTCTTTTGTGTAGACCCTGTTCATCTTTTTCAAAAGCCTTGAGCTGCCCGACTGAACAGGAAGATGTATGTGACGGCATATCTTCTTAGAATTCTTCATCACCTCTATCAGTTCATCCGAGAGATCCTTCGGATGCGAGGTCATGAAACGGATACGTTTCAGTCCTTCTATTTCTTCAACCTGCTTTAAAAGCTCGGCAAAGGTTACCGGATTATCAAGGTTCTTCCCGTAGGAATTAACATTCTGTCCGAGAAGCATGACCTCCAGAACGCCCTTTGAAACAAAATCCTTTATCTCATTTACTATATCTTCCGGCTTTCTGCTTCTTTCCCTGCCGCGTACATACGGAACTATACAGTACGTGCAGAAATTATTGCATCCGAACATGATGTTGACACCGGCCTTGAAGGATGCTTTCAGTTTGCTCGGAAGTTCTTCCACGATCTTGTCGGTACCCTTAAGGATATCTATTACCATTTGATGCTTTTTTCTTGTCGGTTTCGTTTTTTTAATATTTCCGTTTGTTTTCTCTGCATCTTCCGATACTTTAACGTTATCAGCCTTACCACCTTCACAAACATCATCCTTAAAGTTTAGTGTGAAATACTCATATAGCAGCTCTGCCAGCTTATAGATATTATGGGTCCCGAAAATTATATCCACAAATCTGTAGCTTTTTTTGATAGTCTCAACCACATGCTCTTCCTGCATCATGCAGCCGCACATGGCTATGATCATATCGGGCTGCCTGCTCTTCAGCTTACCCAGATATCCGAGTCTTCCGTATACTCTGGAATTTGCATTTTCCCTTACCGTACAGGTATTGTACAGACAGAAATCTGCCTTTTCGTCCTCTACCTCTACAAAGCCTATCTCTTCAAGTACGCCGGCCAGTTTTTCCGAATCCTTGAAATTCATCTGGCATCCGAAAGTTGAAATATGATATGTCATCTTCCTTCCGGTCGCCTGTTCCCTTGCAAATGCGATTTCCTGCATCTTCTTTATAAAATAAAACTGCCTCTCCGGTTCTCTGTCAGGTGCTGCATTCTCACCCGTATAAATTTCTTCTAACATTCTATAACCTCTACTTTGTCATCCTGAGCGTCAGCGAAGGATCTTAATTATTAAAAGATTCTTCACTTCGTTCAGAATGACATTCGTTTATTATTTTGTCTGCGATTTTCAGTCCGTCCATGGCTGCGCTTGTTATGCCGCCGGCGTAACCGGCACCCTCACCGCAGGGGTAAAGACCCGAAACATTTACACTCTGAAGATCCCGGCCCCGAAGTATCCTTACAGGTGACGAAGTCCTGCTTTCAAGCCCCAGCATCAGGGTATTTTTTGAATTATATCCTTTTATGTTTTTTCCGAACTCCGGAAACGCTTCAAGCAGTGATGCCGTAATATACTCCGGTAAGAAATCCGTAAGATTCCCGTATTGCCATAATCCCTTGCAGTCAGGCTCATTTTCATCAAAATACCGGTCCGATGTGCATATGGTATCGACAAATTTATCTATATCCGTTTCTTTTGTATCGTTTTCATATTTTGCAAACGCTTCCCTGACAAACTCCTCCAGGCTCTGTACCGGTATCTTTCCGTCCGCCGTTCTGTAGGCATCCTCTTCAAGCTTTCTCTGAAGCCTCATACCAGCTAAAGCATCCTTGCCCGGATAATCCGAGGGCGAAACCTGTACAACTATAGCTGAATTGGAACTCGGGCTGTTTCGGTCACTGTAGCTCATCCCGTTAACGGCAAGCTTTCCCTCTTCCGAAGAAGCGTTTACGACATAGCCTCCCGGACACATACAGAAGGAATAAACACTCCTTTTCCCTTCCCTTGTTAAGGTAAGCTTATAATCTGCCGCAGGCAGGTATTTTGCAAATTCCCCATACTGCTGTTTGTCAATGAATTCCCTTGGATGCTGAACCCTGACACCTATTGCAAAGGGCTTCTGCTCCATGCAAACGCCTTTTTTCTCAAGCATTTCAAAGGTGTCCCTTGCACTGTGTCCGAGTGCAAGTACAAGACTGTTGCACTCTATTTCCGTTCCGTCCGAAAGGATCACACCTTTAACCTTGAAATGACGCTGTTCCGACTCCGTATTTTCTTCTTTATTACCTGTATTTTCACTTAGCCTTGATAACTTTATATCCGTTACCTGAGACGAAAACCTTACCTCACCGCCGAGTGCGATTATCCTTTTTCTTATCGACTTAACTATCTCCGTCAGCTTATCCGTCCCGATATGCGGTTTATTAATATACAGTATGCTTTCATCCGCACCGTTTTCGACAAAGATGCGATATACCTCCTTCATATAACCTTCTTTGTCCTTAACCATCGTATTGAGCTTTCCGTCACTGAAGGTTCCCGCGCCGCCTTCACCGAACTGAACGTTTGACGATGGATTAAGGGGCTTACCCTGCCAAAATCCGCCTACTGTCTTTATCCTGCTGTCTACATCTTCTCCGCGTTCAATCAATATCGGTCTTGCACCGGCCTCGGCAAGCCGTAAGGCACACATAAGCCCTGCCGGACCCGCTCCTACAACAATCACTCTGTTTCCGTAATATCTCCGATCTGCATTGCCGCTGCGAACATCGGATAACTTTTTATCCGGGTTGTCCCTTTTGACATTTCTGCTTTCTGCATTTTCAATACAGACTATATCTTTTTCCCTGTTTTTGCGGATAAAACCGTTTTCATCCTTTATAATCACATCTATCGAAAAAACAACCTTTACTTCATCCTTTTTTCTTGCATCAATTGATTGTTTATATATTTCAAATTTAATGAGTCTGTCTTCTGTAATCTTAAGTTTCTTTATTATCAATCTTTTCAGTTCCGCATTAACCGCATCTGATAACCCTTTTTCCTTTATCCCATTAAAACGGAATTTCTCCCCGGGTATGATTTTTAAATTATTAATCCTGATCAAATCAATTCTCCATATTAATCGAGTAGGCTGCCTCCTACTCGATGCTACTGGCCACTTCGAGAGCTAGCTCTCTCAGTGACCGTTCACTCAGCCCTCAGTTTGCAAGCGAGCTTGCACTGAGGGCATTCGTTTATCGCACATATAAGACCGGACAGAACAATAAACTGTCCGGTCTTAATGTATAATTCTTTAATTTAATCAACTTATGATGCGAAAGTATTAAACCCTTTTCATTCAAGTCTTAATTATTTTTTAATTATCGACTTTAAATACCACATCATTCCGAGATTCCAACTGTTATTTCGGTCTTGTCACCAAGCATCTTCTTTACTTCAGCGCTGCACTTATCCAAATCGATGCCTTCATTGGTTGCATAAACAAAAATCTTGCCGTTTCCGTTAACTTCTCCGAAGTTCTTAAACCAAATACTGGTTACACCTTCAAATAGATTGCAGCCGCACTGGAATTCACCGTCAATTGTGAGCTTTCCGCCTTCATTATTGGTTATCGTTCCGCCGAACATACTCCTAAGTTCTCCGCCCTTTTCGATAATTATACTGCCGTTATTTCTCATTGCATTTTCGCCTGCCTGGGTTGTCCAGAGCCTTCCGCCGTCCTTTACAATGATCTGAGCGCCATCCATTACAAATACCTCAGCCTGAAGAAGCGCGTCCTTTTCGATTGTTACGGTTACGTTCCTGCTGACCATGACCTGACCGAGTGTTTTGATCTCAAAATCAATGACCATGTCCTTGCCGATACATGCTACATATGTCTTAACATTACCGTCGGGGAGCTCTTCTTCCTTGGTAAATTCTTTAAGTGCTGCAGGAGTATATACTTCATAGAAATTACCGGAAAGACACATATACTCATCCGGACCGAGTAC
>JAEEVO010000059.1 GCA_016290905.1 Lachnospiraceae bacterium
CCCTCATCCTCTGAGCTTCACGTCCCATTATAAAGTAACCGCAGATGAAGTTTTCATTTCTGAGCATTGTAATCTGATAAATCTTATTTTCACCTTCGCCGCAGTAATCCGGCACTATCATCTTCCTGTCAACCGTTGCCACATCGGCTATCGGTTTATTGTTTTTCTTTCCCGCAACAGCAAGATATTCATCAGCAAGTGTATGTATAGGCAGCTTTGAGTCTTCGATCTCTCCGACATTTTCAAGAAGAGGCGTAAATGTTATATAGAAAGTATCGCCTTCACTTCCGTAACTGTTATACAGAAGATCCTGAAGATTTTTCTTTGCACTCTTAAAGCTCTGGGCCTGTGCAATACATCTCTCCATGACAAACAGGCGGCCTTCTCTGGCGATTGCCATATATGCCTCCGACTGCATCCTTCTGATGTGAGCCCTTCTGTTCTGCATGGACTTCCTGCTGTATCCGCAGCCGCAGCTCTCTCCGCGTTCAAATTTACATTCCACAATTGTCTCTTCGGGAACCTCTTTGCCCTTGAAAATCTTCTCAAATATCTCGCCCGCTTTTGCGCCGATGGCGTCATAACGCTGATTAACCGTGGTTATGCTCGGGAAATAAGTCTTGCTCTGGTCAAGATAGTCAAAGCCTGTTATATTTGCGACTCTGGGATCAAGATGGTAATCGGTTTCCATACACTGGCTTACGGCTATGGCAAGCTGATCGTTTGCACAAAGGAACACATCCGGGAATTTATCGGGTGTCTTGAAATTTTTCTTTATGTAATCAACGGCAATACCCTGCTCCCAGTTGGAATATACCACATTCTTCTCGCCAAACTTAACACCGTGAGCCTTGCATGAATCTTTTACGGCCTTAAGTCGTTCGTTTGAATCGTCGTTTTCTTTTGAACCTGCAATGAAAAGCATGTTCTTTGCATTGTGAACCTCTATCATATGGTCCGCAAGCTCGCGCATTCCGCCGTAATTGCCGGCACCTATATAGTAATGTCCCTTATGCTTAAGTCCTATACTGATGACCGGTACTCCCGCTTCATCGGCATATTTCTGTATTCTATCAATGACATCCTGGAAATTAAGTCCGGGTCCGAATATGATAATACCATCGAATGACGATAAGTCCGGCAGATCGTAGACCAGTCCCTCTGCTACTCTTGCATCTTCCGTAAACCCGTAAGAAGCGTAGCTTAAGAAAACAAAGAAATCCATAGATTCCTTCTTAATCGCTCCCGTTATTCCCATCATGAAATTCGATAAATTCTCGGAGTTCCAGCCATTGGCCAGAACAGCAATCCTTTTTTTCATATCGCAGCCCTTTCTAGTCGCATGACAATACACACCATCATTATACTAAAAAAGTAAGATTTATGCAACATTATTTTTAATAATAATGTAATTGTTACATCTTTTTACCAATTTAATACAATATGAGCAAGATTTGACATCTCAATTCACTTGACAAAAGGCTGTAAAAAATGTATGATATAGTTTTGTAAGTCTGTCATATGGGAGGACCCGCATACAGATTCCCGCATGACGATTTAGGCTATGTTATATCCGTACTGTAGTTCTTTTACTGTGCCGGATATAATATGCAAAAAAGGGCATCCCTTATCGGACGCCCCTTTTTTTTGTGTTATTTTTCTTTTCAATCCTGTCTGACCTCAGTACCAGGATATCATTTTTCTGGAGTACAAGATTCTCGGTCGGGAACAGTGAAAGCTCTCCTCTTAAAACCAGCAGTGCCGTTATCCCGTATTTTTGGATAATATCCCCGATACGCTGCCCCAGATATTCATGGTCTCCCGTTATGACGATCTCGCCGATCTCGGCTATATCCCTAAGTTTGTTTTCCGTACTTGCCTTCAGACTGAACTGTTCGACGAAACCTGCGCTTATGATACCGGTCGGGATTGCCACAACTCCTACTCCGGTAAACGCGATTATTATCGCCATTATCTTACCGATTACGGTTATCGGGTAGATATCCCCGTATCCTACGGTAAGAAGCGCCGAAACGCTCCACCACATTCCCGAAAAGGCATTCGGAAATGCTTCGGGCTGTGCACTGTGCTCCACGGAATACATTCCGAGCGAAGCGGCAAGCATTATGACAAGTATGATGACCAGCGAAGACCCTACCTGCTTCCATTTCTCCTTTAATACGAGTGTGATCACATTAAAGGAATCATACTGTGTATTTATCCTGAAAAGATGGAATATCCTTGCTATCCTCAGTATCCTGAAAGCTACGAAACCCGACAGGAACATGAAAGGCAGGATAGTGAGCAGATCCACGACTCCGTCAAAAGAGATCATGAAGTGCAGTCTGGCCTTTAAATGCGAATCACCCGGGTACAGATAATCCGCCGTTATTATCCTAAGTACGTATTCTATACAGAAGATAATGACCGTTACCGATTCTATCACCTTGAACAGTCCGAACAGCTCCGACAGATCGTCGAAGGTTTCCATGAACGTTATCAGAATGTTCAAGAGTATGACAACGGTTATACCGATATCGAACATCCTGCTCGGAAGGTCATCCTTGTTTCCTATCTGTATGATGTTAAATATCCGTTTTCTCATTATTTATTACTCTATGATCAGATGAATAACGCTGCATGCGGGTATATTTACGGTAAGTCCGTCAGTTCCCGTATTAACAGCAAGTTCTTCCGTCTTAACCGTATCGGGTGCCTCAAAGGTATTATATGCATCCATCTTGTTTGTAAGTATCTCGCCGCTTACAGCCTTTACCTGTGCATCAGCCAGAACAACATTTACATCGTATGCATCGGTGCATGAAAGATTGCATATCGTTGCATGGATCTTCCCGTCCTTGTCAACAGATACCGACTCTGTAAGGTTGGGAACCTTATCCTTCTCTGAACCGATCTCCTCGGTCTCTATGAAGCTGTCAAGAAGCTCTCCGTCCTGATGTGCGTTGAACATCTTGAAAACATAATATGTGGGAGTCTTGACCATCTTTGCGCCTTCGGTAAGGATAACAGACTGAAGAACGTTTACAAGCTGGGCGATATTTGCCATCTTGACTCTGTCACAGTGCTTATTGAAGATGTTTAGATTGATACCGGCGACCAGAGCGTCCCTCATTGTATTCTGTTGGTAAAGGAATCCGGGATTTGTACCTTCCTCAACATCATACCATGTACCCCACTCATCAACCATAAGACCCACCTTATGCTCTTTATCATACTTATCCATGATGGCAGTATGATGATTTATAAGGTATTCCATGAAAAGGGTCTTCTTCAGAGTGTTGTACCAGTCATCCTCGTTAAACTTTGTTGCACTTCCCTTATGTGTCCAGTCATTCGGAACGGTATAATAATGAAGTGAAAGGCCTTCCATGAAGCCATGGGAATGCTCCGCATTCTTAAAGCAGGTCTTCATCACAACATCGGTCCACTCAAAATCGCCTGCGTTTGCGCCGCAGCAGATCTTTGTTATTTTGTTCTCGGGATTGTAATTCCTGATATATGTCTGGTATCTCCTGTAAAGATTTCCGTAATACTCGGGGTTCATATTTCCGCCGCAGCCCCAGTTCTCGTTTCCTACTCCGAAATAATCAACCTTGTAAGCATCCTCATGTCCGTTGGCCTTTCTCATGTCGGCCATGGGTGAAACACCTTCAAATGTCAGGTATTCTACCCACTCGCTCATTTCCTGAACAGTCCCGCTTCCTACATTACCGTTGATATAGGACTTACAGCCCAGCTGGCGCACAAGCTCCATGAATTCATCGGTTCCGAAGCTGTTATCCTCAAGGACTCCGCCCCAGTGGGTATTGATCATCTTTTTTCTGCCTTCCTTTGGACCGATGCCGTCCTTCCAGTGATACTCGTCGGCAAAACATCCGCCCGGCCAGCGAAGTACGGGTATCTTCATCTCCTTAAGTGCTTCCACTACATCCTTCCTCATTCCGTTTACATTCGGAATATCGGAATTCTCACCTACAAAAAGTCCCTCATAGATACATCTGCCGAGATGCTCCGAGAAATGTCCCTGAAGTTCGGGATTGATGTGCCCCTTCTTGTTCTTAGGGTTAATGAATAATTTAAACATAGCCTTCTCCTTATCCTCTGTTATATTTGTTTTTATGCTTATGCTTTACATTTTTCGATACGGTTTCCTCGATATCAATCGACTCTTCTTCACGTTTTCTGTTCATGAAATAGATGAAATTGTCTATCGCATTCAGGATGTCCGCAAACTCGCTGCGCGGAGCCGCCTCTATATAGCGGTTGAGGATCGCGGTTTCTTCCTCTCCCTTGTACCTGCCGTAAAAGATATCAAAGAGATTGTGTCCCCTCATGTATATCTTTATCGTATCCATATTGCGTTTAAGGTCTTCCTTGGTCCTTACCACAAGTCCCGTAACCTCTTTCATTCGCCTTGCACACGGAAGCCTGAAAAGATAGCTCTTGAACTTCGAGAGGAGAATGTTGTAAAACTCCTCCTCCGTATTGATAACTCCTATCTTTGCCATTATCGCAGGATTCAGGAAATAGTTCTCAAATGAATAATACTTGAGCACAAGTACGTTTTTCCTTGTAATCCTGGGAATATTCGCAGGATCCTCCTTTGCCCTGTCGCTGTAATATGAACAGAGTTGTTTTACAAGCGTTTCGGGCTTCTTTCCGTCACTGTCCCTTATCATCAGAAACTGATCCTTAAGATAAAGCTGGTTGATATATTTCAGGTTTGCATAAGTCTTGATATTTGTACAGCTGTTTGTCGTGATGATCGATATACGCTGCAATGTGCCGTCATCATTGTAAACCTCTGAATAATATTTCTTAAGCAGAAGCGGCAGCCGGTTGCTGTCCTGCTTGCCCTCGACAATGAAGACAAAATTCACATTCATCACATCGCCTGCGGAATAGCCGAGGTCGTCCAGTATCTTATTGATGTCGGAATTTTGAGAAATCGTCGTATGATAATCCTTATCAAGGACAACCTGATTGATCTGGTTTGACTTAAAGTTAAAGATCATGTTCGGGGAATGCGTCGAGAATATGACCTGATTCTTCTTGGATAAGCGGTACAATATCTCACTCGCAGTCTTCTGGAGCTGCGGATGAAGATATATCTCCGGATCCTCGATCATGATTATGCTTGAGATAGTGTGGTTCTCATCAACATACGCCTCAAGCAGCGACAGGATGTAAATGCTCTTTGCCCCGGCGCTGAGGGTGTCAACGGAATCGGCTCCGTAATGATCCCTGTTTGCGACAAGCGTATCCATTATAAAAAGCTCTTTTGTATTAAGCTTTACGGTAAACTCAATATCCTGCTTTCGTCCGCTGTTCCTTATATAATAATTGTTCAGCCTGCTTACAAACTCATCCATGTTCAGTTGCATGAGCTTGTATTCCAGAAGCTTTGTAGTTTCAAGTATGGAAAGCTCAGCGACCGATTTGTTCAGGATATCCCTGATACATCTGAAGCACCTTGTACACGGACGGGATTCATCGTACATGCACACGGTCTCCCGCACCTTTTTCAAAGCCGACTTCGTCTGTACCATAAAGATGCTGTCCTGTATCTCCCTTACATCTCTTGTTACATCAAGGAAGTATACCTTCGGGAATATCTTTTTTATATAAGGATTATTTTTATTTATTCCGTCAGAATACCTGATGCCCATATCGGTATCGACTACAAAAGAGAACGAAAGCAGTCCTCCGTAATCTCCCGTATCGGTCTCATCTCCCGAAGGGAACAGCTCTTCATAAGCTTCCGCAGGATCATCGGGATCATACTCCGGTACTTTCCCGCCCCTCACGAAAGTAGGCAGTTCCTCGCAAAACTCCTTGTACCACATATCAAAGTTCTTATACTTGCTTATCTTCCCCTTGGTATGCATCTCCGCAATATCGGCGTTCGTGATCTCAAGGCTTACGGCTATCTCTATGTTCCTGTCCGGATCGTTAAAATCCGTAGACTTTACCGTATATACTCCGGCTACAGCCAGAACAGCCTTAAGTATGGTAGTCTTACCTGTGCTGTTCTTTCCTACAATTATGAAAGAACTGTCGATATTATCGATATTGAGCTCTTTGATTGTTTTGAAATTTCTGATCAAAAGTGAACTTATCTTCATTCCGACCTTCTCCCGGTATAATTTGTTTTTATCCCTGAATAATAATAACTCCGTCATTATCCTCAAACGGATATCCTTCGGTATCCTCCGTACCCGGAAGAACCGCAATGGTCTTTAATCCCGTACATCCGTAAAAGGCGTTTTCCCCTATAAGCTCCAGTCCGGATCCAAAAGATATCTTTTCAAGTCCTTCCGAATCCAGAAAAGCGCATTCCCCAATTTTCAAAAGACTCTCGGGCAAAATGACCGAAGTAACTCTTGTATTTTCTTCAAAAGCATAAGGAGCTATCTCAAGAACCCCCTCCGGGATCTCAAGCTCCCCGACAGCCGAAAGTGCGGAAACAAGTACCGTTCCGTCGGCTGAAAACAGGCATCCGGCAGAAAGAGCATAACTTTTATTCTTTTTTGAAACCGTAACTTTCTTCAAAGCATTACATCCCGAAAAAGCCCCGTCACCTATGTTACGGCATTTCGAGTATATAACAACCTTCTTCAACCCCGCGCAGCCGCTAAAGGCTGCCATACCTATATATTCCGTATCGGAAGGAACAGTAAAGGATGTGATGGCAGTATCAGCAAATGCTCCGTCTCCTATCCACTTAACGCCTGATTTTTTGACTATACCGGTGCTCTTAAGCTTTGCGCAGCCCGCAAAAGCCGCATCGCCTATATCCTCTGTTGCTGCCGGTATCGTTACTTTTTTAAGCTTGGTCGAAAAAGCAAATGCTCCTTCACCTATCTTTACAACGTTACTGCCAAGTACCGCAGTTTTAAGCTTGCTTTCAAAGAAAGCGTACTCCGCTATCTCCGTTACCGGGACAGCCTTTTTTTCATAGGTTACCGAATCCGGAACCACAAGCTCGGTCATCTTTTCCGAAACCGGCGAAACAACCGAGGCCGTCATCGTCTTCTTATCAATAGTGTAGTTTAATCCGTCCGCCTTGAACTCAACGGTATCGGCACTTGCCTCTTCCGGATTAAAAAGCAGGATCAAACCTGCCATTATGATAAGAAAGTATAATATACGTTTAATAAAAACACCCCGCTTCTTGTTTTAAATATTATTTATCTTCTGCGGCATTCTTCTGTAATGCACGCATTCTGTCATACTGGACATACATCTTCTGAACCTCGTTTTCCAGAAGATAATAGTGTCTGATGTACGGTACCAGCAAAACCATGACCGCACCCGTCAGTAAGAGCGTCCCAATCCCCGGGAACATCATGCACATCATCAGGGAAAGGAACTCCAGGATGGCAAACAGTACCGTAACTATAAGATGTATAAGCCGCTCATGCTGAAAAAATCCTATCTGTATGAGATGTTCCCTGATTATATCTTCGAGATCACCCGTCCTGCTGCCGTTTTCAAGTCCGTCAAGCAGTTCATCAATCATCCTGCGATATGTTAAGATACGTTTTCTCATATTCCCTCCGAAACGGAGTTATATTCTCCCCGCTTATGCATCATATTCCATGATCAGTGAGGTACCCGTAATATCATATCTGTTTTTCATATACAGAGCCACGGCGGGAGTATTATCGCCTTCAACCGTAAGTTCCAGGTTTTTTATGCCTTTATCGGTCATCTTCTCTTCAAGATAATTTATCAGTCCGGAAGCAAGACCTTTTTTCCTATATTTTTTTAAGCAGAACAGGTTTTCCATTATCACGGTATCCTTGGAATGTTTTCTCAAAGAAATGGCAGCTACCACTTTACTGTCCTTGGTGAGACAAATTATATCACTGTTCTTATCCTTAAGTCTGAAATCAAGTTCATGTCTGCTCTGAATACTCTTGAATGCAGCCTTGTATGACTTAAGATATTCTTCATACAGATCCTTATTCTCTTTAAGGCTTTGAACACTGAACCCGTTAACAGAGTCACCTTCATCTGTTTTTTTCAAAGGCTCATCTTCGAAGGAATTCTTATTCTTTTTGCTTTTGCTCAATTTCTTTGAAAAAATAGGCATAACCCCTCTTGCTGCAAACCCATTGTAGATCAGGAACTCCATATATGCATAGTCTGTCCCTCTGCAGAAAACCCTAAGGGACAGTTCAATATTACCTTGCTTTTTCTTTAGTATCCTGGTAGATTCCTTTAAATCATCAAGAATATACTTTGAGATACCTACCTCGTTTTCTGTACCGGGTACGGCTTTATATTCACCGTTTACATAATATCTTTTCAATGCCTGTTTTCCGGTCGTTTTTTGGGTTCCTTCATCCTGTACGTCTTTTGCTTCGTTTTTCCTGCTTTCGGATAAGAGCACAGAAAGTGCAGGCGACGCCATAATCAGTCCCACGCCTGCAAATACTCCATTATTTAAACCTACGCAGACAGAATCCCAGATCACATCTTTATGGAATTTGATCTCAGAAAACATTTCTCTGTCAAGCCGTTCTATTTCTTTGTCATAATCTTCGTCGTAATTTGTTAGAAGCATATAATCCTGTCCTCAATATATAATAGTCTCTCATTACAATATTGTTATTATACCAAAAATCAAAAAATTATTCAAGATTATATTGTACTGATGATGTATAATCTTGTACAAAACATAACTTACTTTGTAATGTTCTATTTCTTTTAATAATATCTCTGTAATATGTCTACATAATTTTCTGACATTTTATGTGTTGTGTGGGATTGTTTGTAGTATTGTCTGACTTTTCCTTAAAATGTTTTACATAATAATTCAAAAAAACACTTGCAAAATGATCACATATGCGTTATAATGACGCTTGTTGATGTTTAGGGATATCGCCAAACGGTAAGGCAACGGACTCTGACTCCGTCATCTGTAGGTTCGAATCCTGCTATCCCTGCGATGACGTAAGGCTTCAGTTATAGACTGGAGCCTTTTCTTTATGCCCAGAAATGCCTATTTTACTAGTGTTTTTGAGTTTTGAAGGCTTCTTATTGAATAAAATTACTGAAAAAATCTACAACTCCTCAGTATTCAGTTTTTTTGAGGAAAAACGCCCGGACGCATCCGAGCGAGTTCCCTCTTTGTATATTTGCTTTTTAAAACTTTGCACTGCAATTTATTAAGCCTATTCTATTTTGATTTTCGTTGCAGTTTCTCACGGCTTCCGTCAGGACGTTGTATGACTACATTTTCAAGATGTGACCGCACATGACCCCGCATAGCCTCTATATACGCCTGTCTTAATGCCTGCTGTTCTTCTTTCTCTGCACCTGTCAGACCCTCATTTTTCGACTTATGATGCAGCTCATTGATCCTTTTAATATCTTTTTCGGTAACCATTTTTATATCCTTTCAGTAAATATTTTTCAACTGCCAGATTTCAAAGAAATCAAAAAACATTGTACTCATCTGAAATTAATATGCCGCATTCTGTTAAGAACTGCCATAAAGTCAACCTTTCTCGGATAAGCAAGAAATCTGTCACATCCCGGGAAGTTTCCGGAATATACCATATCGATATCATTTTCTTCGATTTCTTTGTAAAGTTCATCCACCTTACATGCTATGTCTACGGTTTCATTGGCAGCCTCGGTAAATAATCCTCCGCCTTCTCTTGTCTCAAGCAGCCTAAGCATAAAACCTATAGCGGTTCTCTGCTCGTTTGATATCAGATTATGCACATGATTGGCATTTATCTTTTCTTCTCCTATGATGATAAATCCTATATCAGGCACCTCCAGCCTTTCACGTCCAAACTGTTTAGGGTAAGGAGAAAAACCTTCTGTCTCGAGTATATGCCTTTGTCCCCATTTCTTTACAATGGCAAGCTCAGTCTTTTCATCATCATCGCTTCGTCTCCTGTAAATCTCCCTGGCTTTTTCGGTGACATTTAAGATTATATACTCATCCATCAGATATACATTATCCGCTATAGCCAGATACTCTCCGCTGCCGCCTATGACAAGGATCGTGGATACGCCGCAGGATTTATGGAGTTCATTCACTCTTTCAGTGAAAGGAGTGATTGGTTCCCTGCGGATAAGTTCCTTCATCAACGCATCTCTTATCATAAAGTTGGTCGCGCTTTTGTCTTCATCAATAAGTAACAGCTTTGCTCCGGCATCCATAGCTTCTAATATATTTGCTGCTTGTGAAGTAGAACCCGATGCATGCTCTGTAGAGAAATGCTCTGTGCTGCCGCCCGGGAGCCATGAGATAAAAGGAGAAATATCCAGATTCTTTACACTTCTGCCGTCCTCGGCCGAAATGGTCATAGCTGATACATCCGTTATACACAGTTCCCTGCCGTCCCCTAAAATATGATCATAAATACCGGCAGAGATAGTATCTAGCACTGTTGATTTGCCGGAATATCCACCTCCCGTAATAACCGTAACTCCTTTTTTGATGCCAAGTCCCTTTATACCGCAGACTTCGATCTCTTCATCTTTAGGTGCCATAAAAGGTACGGCTCCTGCTAAGCTTCCGCCGGTTTTGGAATCTCTGGGAAGTATGCTGCCGTTAGCCAGGAAAGCACAGTATTCGCTTTTTGCCATCCATTCTCTTAGCTCTCTCTGCTTTCCAGCCAGCTCTGCCACCTTTTTGCTCCGTTCACCGTCAAAATACTTAATAAATGACGAAACTGCATCAGGCATGTTTCCAACCAACAGCTGCACTGCCTTTTTCTTGTCATTGGGTTTTAGCTGTACCTGAAACCTTAAGGAAATGCACATCTGAGGCTCACCAAGCTCTTCTGCCAGATAATTTGTTATTTTATATCCGCCGAGGTTTTTATAGTCCTTTCTCGGTCTCATAGCAAAATAAGCGGAATTTCTCACTAATATTTCTCCGGTGGGATGTACCATATAATAGTAGCCTGTCTCTTCCGGGGGCTTGTTGCGGTTGTAAAGCTCCGCATTCAGGTCCTCCAGATACGGGATAAATTGTCGATAACAGTCATCCGCAACAGCTGTACTGTAATCGCTGATCCCCAGTAGTTCTGTCGGGATCTGGCATAAAACCGTAGGTCTGTCATATGCCATTCGGTTTGTGGTTTCGATGGTAAATGATATATCTCCGCCATACCAGTATGTGGGATCGCTCCCTGTAACCGGAAATTCTGTTGGATTTCCCGGAGTGCCTGCGGGGATAAAGATCATTCCTTCATACATTTCCCGCCAGTTTTTTGTTTTGTTTTCCATGCTCATTAGAAAACTTTTAAGTCGTGTCATTATTCTTTCACCCTATTAACCTTTCGTTAGTAAAAAACTTTTGTTTTAACGAAGTTCGTAACTATTCACCGCCCGGACATTCGGCACTCATAAACCTTCCGGCTTCGCCGTAAGTCGCCACTTACGTGGCTTATGTTTACTCGTGCCTCTTGTCCAGCCTTCATAGCCAAATCTGCAAATATGGCTACTTGCAAGTAAACTTGCAGCAGCCATTCTTGCAGATTGGCTGTGAATAGTTACTTTCTGGGCAAAAAAATACCGTGACAAACTGCCACGGAAATATAACTTGGATTATTCTAAAAGCAAAACTGTTAAAAATCCAATTCCCGAGGTAATGTCTTGATATTAAGTTTGCTCACTGTATTTGTGCCCTTCATGTCAATTACCCCCTTTAAAAATTGAATCTATTATTTTCGTTACGTGAACAATAGCAATATATCATCTAAAATTACTTTCGTCAAGTATTATTTTGTGACATTTTTGTAAAACCCGATGTCCCGGGAGAATACAATATTTTAAACCGGAGCATCAAATCCGACTATCAAAGCTCTGTCTTCAAGGCTGAGATAGATCAAAGCTCTCTCTCATAACAGAAGAAGTCCTGTTCATACATATGACATTCACCTACAACCCTGAAGTTGAATACCTCATAGCATCTGATTGCTTTAAAATTATGCTTATTAACCAGGATATGGATACCTTTATATCCTCTCCGTTTTAATTCATCCATAGCATATTGCATCATGATCCTTCCAAGTCCCTTATTCTGGGCTTCCGGAAGGACAGCCACCCTTGCTACTTCACCTTCCGGAGCAAGTGATTTATCCCAGCATGTAAGTTTGTCGACATCTTCATCTTCTTCCAATGAAATTGCTGCCTTGATTTTTCCATCAATCTTAAGCACAAACAAAGCATCCCTTGAAAGATCAAAGTCTATTGATTCGCCGGAAGGATACTCATCGGTCCATGGACAGTTTTCCCTGCCGATCTGTGCTTTATATAAGGACAGGATTTCAGCCCTGTCATTTTCAGTTGCTAATGATATATTATATTCCATAATTCTTTCCAATCTTTTTTTCAAAGGACCTTCCCTGACTGACATGCAAGCGCTTTCTTCTCCCTGCTGATAAACTCCGGCTCCCCGTTCTCTATTTTCTCTTCGACAAGCCGTCTTATCTTAGTACACCAAACTTCAGTTTTCATAATGTCCGAACAAAGCTCTTTCCGGATCATTTCTCCTTCCGCCAGTGCCGCCTCGTATTGTTCCTTAGTTATGTCTCCGGTTTTTAATGCATCTTCCAGTTCATCCATGTCGGATATGGATATCTCACCCTCAGGAAAGAAAATGATATCCAGATACTTATCAATAAATACCATTACACCGTCTTCATCATATTCTGTTGTTTCTATAACATCGACATACCAGACCGACGGCTGAAATCTTTCATCGGAAGTTGCAGGATAATTCTTTCTTTCTGTATCATGTGTTCCTTCGGGATAGTACTTACAGGTTATAACGCGACGAGTATTGTCCGGAACCAGTTCAAGCCATGACATCCCTGCACCGGTTACCTGTATTCTTCCTGCCTTAGGTGTCTCCCAGTAATTATTCTCTCCATCTGTCATTTTTATAAGGCATACAGTTCCATGAAAATCTTCAGTATCTATACGCATCTGATAATACGGATAATACATAAACCCCCAGGCATCACGATTTAAGCGTTTTCTTTTCATTGTCTTTATATCCTTTCCTAAACAATAGCAATTCGGTGAGTATTTAATTTCAAATTTTTTTGTAATGTTTAGAATCCCGGAACAGCACCGCAAACCACAGTGATGAGATTATTGATTCAGCAGAAACTGATCAAACCCTGTGGTTTCCATAATCTCCCGAACCTCCGCGTTCACACCGGTCAGTTCAATGTATCTAACATCTGCCGGGGATTCTCCGCAGCCTTCACGCCACCAAACGCCTTAACTATGATACCTTTTTCATCGATAAGGTATGTGCTCCTTACCACTCCCATGGTTATCTTACCATAATTTTTCTTTTCCTGCCATACCCCATATGCCTCTATTACGGTTTTTTCTGTATCCGCTAGCAAAGTAAACGGAAGCCCGTATTTTTCTTCAAACTTCTTATGTGAAGCTACCGAGTCTTTACTCACTCCAAGTATTACCGCGCCTTTTTCCTTAAATTGCGGCATAAGCTCAGCAAAGTTACATGCCTGCTTGGTGCATCCCGAGGTATTATCCTTTGGGTAAAAGTACAGGACTACCTTCCGGCCCCTGTAATCTGATAAACTATGCATCTTTCCATTCTGATCCGGAAGTGTAAACTCCGGTGCTTTCTTTCCAAACTCTAGCATATACGCCTCCCAAATTTATTTATTCTAATGATTAATCTATCTCCCCTTTATTTCAGATCTGAAATATCTGTAGTAGAGAAGAAACACTCTTAACTCCGTCAGGTACTTCTTTCCCAAACCTGTTAAGCCAAAGTGTATGAATTCCAAGAGCGGATGCTCCTTTGACATCGCTGCTTATGGAATCGCCGATATGGATCACTTCCTCCGGTGCAAGCCCGGTTTTCTTCAAAGCCAGCTCAAACAATTCCTTTCGGGGCTTATATGCTCCTGCATCCTCCGATGTAAATATGCCGGCCGGTTTCAGGTTATGATACTCTATTGCCCGGTTTATATCATCCGTATCGATATTAGAAACTATATATATCGGCAGCGGACTCTTTTCGAAAAATTCTTTTGAATCCTCAAATATCGGTGGCTTTACCCAATGCTCAAACATGAGATTACTTAACTCTTTTGCATCGGCTGTAGATCGAAACTTAGCCAATGTATGCTCAAGAGATTTTTCTTCCAATGCTCTCTGTGTTTCAAAAGTGTCTCCATACGAATTCTGAAACATGGCCTGAAAATCCTTCCACCAGAATGAGTCTATCTCTGATTTATCTTCTGCAACACCTGTTTTCTGTATTATATCTGTGATCTTCATTATAACCTCACCGTCCTCATGTACGATGGTTCCGTAAAAATCTACAAATAAAGCCTTTATCTTTCCATTATGCATATGTTCTCTCCAATATTCTTACATGTAAAACTTAAATAATAAACTTTCCTGCCGGTCTATCCAAGATTCCTGCGGTACGTCATGTATCTTATCTCCATCCATATAGTTTCCGATCAGGAATGGTGAAGCCGGATCATGTAATTTATTCTGTGCGTATATTACTGCCGGTTCTGCATTTGCATAACAGTATTTGCAAAGATGCATACAGGTATTATAGGCTCCTATATCACAGGACAGATAGCATGCACACTCTGCTCTGGCGCCCTTTTTCTTAGGTGCGATCAGCCTTTTACCAATCGCCCTTTCATAATCACTGATCTTCATGCACCCGCTGCAATCAGCTCCGTATGCGGCCAATTCATCACCTTCCGCACATGGCTTAACGATCATTCCACACTCAGATGCAATCTTTATGATCTCCTTTCCAAGCGTTAACCGATTTTCCCGCGAAACTTCTCTTGCTTCCGGGAAATTCTTTCTCACCTTCGGATAGAGATCGATAAAACTGATCACAGCCGTTTTCGTATATCCTTTTAAGCCTTCTGCTATTTGCCTGAATGCGTGCAGATGGTACTCGGATG
>JAEEVO010000172.1 GCA_016290905.1 Lachnospiraceae bacterium
GATTCAACTAAACAAAGGTAGAAAATTTAGTTAATCTCACCCCCGGCAGCGAATAGCACCGGGGGTGTTTTTTGCTTATAATCACGGCAAGTACATCAAATTGGGGATTGTACTTATTGGGGTAGAAAACAATTAAATAGGAGTAGAAGACTATGATTACGGCAAAGAAAACTCTTGCCGCTGTTATGGCGGCCTCCCTTTTGTTTTCAACCCTGATTTTCACCGGTTGTAAAAAAAAGGGCAATGAAGAAAAGATCCCGGAAGATGAAGCGTGGTATTCAGTTAAGAAAGTGCAGGTTGGGGAGCAGTTCTTACTGGAGAAAGATGTTGATTATTCATTCGTTTGGTTCATCGGAGCGACTGATAACAGGGCTGTATATTTGATCGACCTGCACAAGACTATCCCTATGTGGGAAGCGTCTAACGCGTATGATTATTCTGACCTGAACCAGTCTTATCTGGAGATCTACGGGAAAGACGGAAGTCTCGAAAAAACGATAAACATCAACCAGAAGATCGAAGATTCAGACATGTTCAAATTAGATCCTGACGATTACCCGAAGATCGTCGAAAGACTTCGAAAAGACGAGGAAGAAAAGAACGGCTCCGCAACAGAAAAAACGGACAAGGAACTCTTTAAGGAGAACGGAATAAGTGTTTCCTGGTATGTTGAAGGCGATTATACCGTCAGCGATGGCTTTATCTCACTTACAGTTTCAGCGGTATATCCTTCTAACAATGTCGGCAAACTTGATTCCCGCATTATCGATGTTGTTTTTGATGCGTCCAGCGGAGAGATATCCAGACACAAAGAGCGGAAAGAAAAAGACGCGACGCTTACTGAGAAAAAATTCGAGTTCGACGATTATGTGATCACATATGTTGAGAAAGACCGGACCGGCGGTGAAAAGCACTATTTTGATATTGATTCATCTGACGGGCGTTCCGTGACTGTAGTGAGCGACAGCTTTTTCCCCGGTGTAGATGATGCGAAAATCGTTGATTCAATGATCTATATGGGCGGAGGGAAGATCTTATTTGTCAGAGGAAATCCTGCTTTCGGCAAAATGATGTTCTATGAAATGACTCTCAGTACAGGTGATATTATCGAGTCTGCGAAAGACTATTCCTGGATACAGTATGAGCTTGATAAAGCTAAATATGTTGATGGTATCGGTTATGTAATATGTGATGAGGAAGGTCTCAAAAAGATCGACTTTGAGAACAAGTCGAAAGTTGAGGTTTTCTCATTCAATTCATGCAATATCAACCGCAGTGAAGCTTTGAATATGAAGTTGCTGTCAATGACGGATGACTGCATGTTTTTATCGACATTTACCACGAAGTCCCTGCAGACTATCTTTTCTTCAAGTGATGGAGAAACCCTGTATATACTGACCAAAGAAAAGGAAAACCCGAATGCGGGAAAAACAGTTCTTCATGCGACTGCAATGAGTTTTTATTCTTATTCCATATGCGAAGCTGTGGCAGTTTTTAATGAGAGCAATCCTGATTACTACATTAAACTTGATAACGATTATTCCGTAATTAAGAAAGTAAACAGCGGTGAGATCAGCTATTTCGATGATGATTATGATGATAAATACTACAAGTTATCATCAGAGCTTTCTTATCAGCTGGCAATAGATCTGATGAACGGCGACGGCCCGGATATTGTTTTGGACGGAGCCGGGATCGTTCATCTTAACAACAGTAATTACCTTCTGGATCTGAAGAAGGAGATAAAGACTGACGGCCTTTTCGAGAACATGATCAAAGCCAGTGAATATGACGGAAAACTGTATCAGGTTCCTCTCGGAGTTTCATTGACCGGTATCGTAGTATCAAAAAAGGATGTTGCAGAGGATCAGTACGGGTTTACCTTTGACCAATACAAGGAGCTGGTAGCAGGCCCTTGTAACGGTGCGGATCCGATAAGCATATATTCTGACAGGACAGACTACTTTATCAGATGCCTGAATAATATGAAGGATTCGTATATGGAAAAGGGAAAGGTCAATTTCGACACGCCGGCTTTCCGTGCGTTCGCAGAATATACCAAAGATAATGTATCGGAAAAAATTATCCCCGGAGCGGACGCTTTATATCTGACGGCAGTAGAGAACAGTAAGAGAACTGTCAGATATGAAGTCGGCCTGACTATGCCTACTCTTGTCAGTTATTTGCCTGACAGTATAACTGAGATCAAAGTGATGGGACTTCCGTCCTATGACGGCAGGGGTCCTTCCATGACTGCCAGTTCATCGGTCGGCATATCCGCTACCACAAAAGAGAAAAAAGCCTGTATGGAATTTGTAGAAGTTCTTCTCTCAGAAGAGATGCAAAAATCTTTCGGCCTGTATGAGGAGATAACACCTGTAAGGAAATCAGCTTACGAAGCAACTGCGTTGGAAGCGATCGAGAAATACAACTCAACATACAAAAAATTTAAGAGCCAATATACGAGAGACTCGCTTTTTGGAATGGGATATCCGTTCTGCGAGGTCGACAAAAAAGCGGTCAGTGATTACGAAGAGATGCTGCTTTCCTGTTCTGTAATCGGTGAAGGAGATGCGGCTATCACCATAATCGTCAGAGAAGAAATGCCTGCTTATTTTACCGGGCAGAAGTCATTGGATGATGTCATAAAGATAATCAATGACCGTTCAAAGACCGTTGTCAGTGAAAAAGGATAAAGAACAGGAAACAATAAGGGGAAAATTAAAACAATAGGAGGTATTTATG
>JAEEVO010000060.1 GCA_016290905.1 Lachnospiraceae bacterium
TCAAAGCATATTGCGACAGGTCCTTCAAAATCCGAATCCTTCTGTGTTTCCTTTGACATGATCATATTAAACTGGCTCTCCAGGATGCTTCCGTTTATCGATCCTCCGGTAACCTCAGTTACCTTTTCTCCGTCGAAAAGGAATGCCAGACGTATCTCTCCGCCAAAATGTCCGGAAAAATCATCCATCTGGAAATCGGAGAAGTTTACTATATAAAGAAAAGGCTCCTTCTTCATATCTTCAATGCTCACGCTGCCCGGCCGCACCCTTAAGCATCCGTAATATCCGGTGGGCTCTGTGCCGATATATCTTGAAAATCTGACTCCGCCGTGATAACTCTTTAGGATACCGTCCTCCATCATCAACCTATCCTTCTGAGGCGTTCCTTCTTTACTGAACGGCTCCTTCGCGATAAGCTCAAGACTTATCCTGTCTCCTTTGATCTCAGATTTTCCACCGTCGGCAGTCTTTGACTGTATATCCTCGTCAATCTTAAACGACGAATATTTAGCAAATATATACGGAGCTGACGCTCTTTCCACATAATAACCGAATATGTCCTTTACATAAGCCTCTCCGAGAATAACTCTGTAATTACCAGCTTTGGGAGCACTTTTGGCAAGCGCTCTGGAAACAGTGTATTCAAGCGTCAATTTAACTCTGTTTTTCAGCGCTTCCGTGTCCAGGCTGTCATACTTAAAATCCTTATAGGTTTCAACATCCTGAGGCTCCTTGCACTGTGCGACAAACTCTCCGGAAACATACCTCTTGACATAACCGACATCCACGCCGTTACTGATAATGGTCCTGACGCTTTTCTCATAAATAAAGAGCTCAGCGGAGTTAATAAACACATCTTTCCTTTTATCCTCCGCAAAAAGAGCTTCGCTCATGATATCGGCACATTCCTCAAGTGTTTTCCCGTTCATGTCGGAATCCATGATAACGGTTTCGTTTTTGGTTTTTTCCTGTAACTCATAAGACGGATTGCATACAAACGAAGCTGCAAGATATGCCGTAGAAAGAGAGCTGTCGATTTCTTCATCCGTCATTCCGTTATAGATATGGACCATTGAACTGCCCTTGTAGGTCTTTTCGTTCTTCTCAAAGACCTTAAAAACAGTGACCGCAAAGCTTGCGGTATTTTCGATACGTTTCGAGTCAAGACTCTTCTTTATGAAAAACAATTGAGCCGAACGCATTTCTTCGGAATTAATGATATATTCATCTATCGAAAGCCTTTTGAGGGAGGCTAAAATTTTTTCTGTCATTATATCTCCTTTTCGCTAAAATTTCTAAGCTATAAAGTGCAACCTAAATTTCCCGGTGCTTAGAAATTTCTTAACTGTCTCAGAAATTTCTTAACGCTGCGTCCAAGCATAGCTTGGACTTTCTCGCTAAAATTTCAGAGACTTCGGCGTTTAAACTTTCTCGCTAAAATTTCTAAGCTTATCCTAATCTGATCCTTGCCTTTATATAGGGGCCGCCGTCCGAAACCTTGACCCATTCCTTGTATCCCTTTCCGCAGTATCCCGTACCGCCGGCTTCAAAATCATCCGATATCATGGAAATGGATTTTAACAGATCCGGCACATATCCCGTAAGGACAACCGGTGAGAAAATACGTCCGGTAAGCTTACCGTCCTTTATCTCCCTTGCCATGTTTACCATAAGCTGTATGCCCCAGTTCTTTGGATCCTCCATGCCGGAGCTTGCTTCGCACAGCATGAACCCGTCCTTTATCGAAGCGATCATATCCTCAACCTTTGATGTCCCTGCCTCGAATATGGTATTCGTCATTCTTGTATATGCTTTTCTGGAAGAATTCTCCCTTCTGCCGTTTCCCGTAGGCTCATGGTTTAAATGCTTTGCCGACCGGAAATCGCATATCCCGGTCTTAAGGATTCCCTTATCTATAATTACAGTATCGTGTGCCGGGATACCCTCATCATCAAAAAAGTACGTTGCAACCTGCGGAATTGTACTTGCTCCGTCATGCATTGTTATCAGCTCGGAAGCAACATATTTCCCGACATAGCTCTGTGCGAGAGCCCTGTCTTTTACGAACATGTCCATTTCAACGCCGTGTCCGAAGGCTTCATGAACAATCATTCCCGTAACATCCGGCATACAGATGCAGTCATATTCTCCCGGTACCATGGGCTCCGATCTTAACAGGTCCAGAGCTGTTTTACAGGCATCCTCAAGCTTACCCTCAAGTCCTTCAAGTACTTCGCAGCCGCCAAGCATTGAAACCGGTTTATAGCTTTCCTTTATCTCCTCACCTTCCGATGCCATGACAACAACATATCCGCAGGCCCACATGATGTTCTGTGTAAGATCCTTATGCTTTGAAAGGAACATCTTATGATATTTCTGATAAGAAAAAGCGGTATAGCAGTTAACTATCCTCTCATCATAGTCCCTTCCTCTTTCCGATATCCTTGTCAAAAGCTCTACGATTTTCTCGTCACCCGCGTTTTCCGGATCTTTTTCGTATTCCGTACTCTCATTTATGAAAAGGTCTTCCTCTTCCTTTAAGGTAAATCTGACCTCATTCACTCCTTCGGGCAGTTTTTTGCCAAGCCTGTTCAGTCTTTCGTCTATCTCCGAAAGTATCTTGGGGATCAGTTCTTCGCTAATGTTTGAAAAGCTGTACTCGCACTCTCTTCCGTCGTTATAAAGCTTTACACAAAAGCCCCTTTCGGTAAGAATGCCGTCCTCGCTGATGCTCGTCCCCATCTTGCTCACGGAGTAGCTCATGCTCTTCGAATCATTTGCAAGTATTGATGCATATTCGTATTTTTCAAGCAGTTTTTCAAGCAAACTTTTAAGAAAAGGCTTTACATCCGCTAAATATTTACTTTCACTAACTTTCATATCTCTGTTTTCTCCAATGGTTTTTTATTTAAGATCCTTCGCTGACGCTCAGGATGACATCTTAGTACCGCTGACGCTCAGGATTACAAAAATTCCAGTGTCATTCTGAACGAAGTGAAGAATCTTATCGTCATGACTTTTCAGTCCTTACGCAGCTTCACAATATCCCTTGCTTTTATCTTTCTTTCCTCGTCTATTGCCGCGTAATGCTTCTTCGTCGTGTTTACATCCTTGTGTCCGAGGACATCGGCAACAAGGTATATATCCCCGGTCTCCTTGTAAAGAGACGTACCGTAGGTACTTCTGAGCTTATGCGGAGTGATCTTTTTCAAGGTCGTTACATAGCTGGAATACTCTTTTACAAGTATCTCTATGCTCCTCACCGTTATCCTGCTTTTCCTCGATGAAAGGAACAGTGCGTCCTCATGACCTTCCTTGATATCCTTTATCTCTTCCCTTTCATCCATATATTTCTCGAGTGCTTCCGTAACCTCTTCGCCGAAATATATGTAGGCCTCGTATCCGCCCTTTCGGGTAACCTTCACGCGTCCGTTATCGAAATCCACATCCCTTATATCGATGCCGACAAGCTCGGTAACACGCATTCCCGTACCGAGAAGCAGTGTGATTATCGCAAGATCCCTTGTCTTGTTAAGCTCATGGAATTTCTTTTTCCGGTCAGACATACTTTGAGGTCCGTATTCAACTACATCAAGGAAATCTGCCACCTCGTTCGGATCGAGCCTCACTATGGCCTTGTCATGAAGCTTCGGCATTTCAACCTGAATTGCTGCATTGTTCTCAATTATCTGATTCTTGTACAGATAATTATACAGACCTCTCAGCGCTGACATTTTCCTCTTGATCGTAACCTCGCTGTTGATCGTTTCAATCTCGGCATCATCACGGATCTTCAGATATTCCATATACTCCTCGATATCAAAAGCCGTCATGTCCGAAAGTGCCGACGCCGGTATGCTTTTTAAGGGCTTATCCTTATACATCGGATTAACGCGGGCAATCCATTCAAAGAACACCTTTATGTCGTTTGCGTATGCAAGCCTGCTCCTTACAAGCGTCCTTTGTTCTATACCCCTGAAGTAACTCGTTACATAAGTCGGAAGCTCCGCGAGGAACTCACGGAGCTTTTTTGTGTATTCAATTGTTTTTTGCTGATGGTAGGATTTATTTTCCATATGATACCTCTTTCAAAAAACAAAGTTAATATTTTATTCTGCTTCATTGTAGATATCAAGGACCGTTTCAACGATTGCCGTCGCAACCTTCTTTGAAAATTTGTCCTTTACAAGTCGCTCGCATTCGGCTTTGTTTGAAATAAAGCCTACCTCTATAAGGATTGCCGGTGCTTCGGAATCCCTGACTACTACGAAATTCCTGTCTATGATACCTGTAGAGAACCGTTCGGTTTCAAGCTTTTCAAGCAGTGCCTCCTCCATTCTGTATGCAAGTTCGGCGCTTGTCAATCCGTTTAGCGACGTGTAAGTATCAAGACCGCCGTAATAAACGCTTGTTCCGCATGCGTTTGTATTATCTGAAGAGTTATGATGAACCGAAATGAACATATCCGCGCCCACAAGTCCAGCAAAATCCGCTCTTACATGTAAATCCAGATAAATATCGTCAAGTCTTGTAAAATATGCCTTGATACCCGTATCCTTAAGAAGCTCCTTTACGTTCTGCACAACCTTAAGGTTTAAAGCTGCTTCTTCATATCCGTAGGAAACCGCACCTGGATCGTGTCCGCCGTGTCCTGCGTCTATTACGATAACCTTCTTATAGATGTTCTTAACGTAATCAAAATGCAAGGTAGTCTTTCCGTTTGTGAAATCCTCGATCTCACATCCCATTACGCAGTCGCTGTAGAATCTGATAAGTGTCTCATTTGCAACGGGATCGTAATAAACCTGGATCTGTAGTATAGCCTCACCGGTATTTTCTATTTCGTAATCCTTGAAATATTCCGTGCAGTTGCCCTGTATTACCAGTTCGTTAAGACAACTTAAAATATCTTCCCTCATTTCGATATCGCCGACATCATCGATCATCGGGAGATCGATCGTAAGCCTTTGCTCACAGTTATCGTAATCAACGAAGAACTTATAGCCTTCTGTCGTATTATAAACATTTACAAGCCTTAATCCGTTACTTTCATCGCCCGTATATTCCGTTGTGTCTTTATCAAAGCTTTCGTCATCACTGTATCCGTCATCGTGCCCGTCATTGTATTCGTCGGCAGGATCTTCAATAATCTCCGCATCAGGATCGGAGAACCATATTTCCGACGATCCGGTATCCGCATTCCAGTAATAGTACATCCCGAGATTTTCAAAAGAGAACCTTCCGGGAACGTATACAAACTCTTCGCCCAGCTCCGGATAGCCAACGACCATGGGTGCGTGAGGATTTCTTGTGATAAGACCGTCCACATATGATATTCTGCTCCCAATGCAGTACAATATGCTTTTGCCGTCCGACTCAAGCTCTATGATACCCGTATCTTCATCATAATCGTAATCTACGATTGCCTCGTCAAATATCGAACTGTCGGCATTGATCATGGCTGTATTGTCAAATATAAGCGAGCAGGTACCCTCCTGATCAATCAGATTGCCTTCGAAATACAGCTTACCCTTTGTCCCGAGATAATCTCCGGTCACACCGTTTATCTCTATTTCAAGCGGTATTCTTATGCTCACCGCTTTTTCGCTCTCATTCCAGTTATAATTGAATCCGAAAAGCTCGGAAACGAAACGTGACGGAACCATGTAAGCAATAACCTTACTGCTCTTATATTTTATCTTCATGGGTGCGCACGGAGCTTCTACGGGTTCGCCGTCAAATTCGGCTTCGGTACTTCCTATATAAAGCTTAAGCACATGTCCGTTATATTTTATGGTTATGCGTCTGTTCTTTTTGCTGTATTTTACCTTTGCACCCACCGCATCTCCGAAAACTGCCTTGGCACTCGCATATGCAATCTGCCTGTCAGAGAGCATCGATGGTTCTTCCGAAAGATCGACAATGTTTCCGTCAACAAAGAACGACAGTGGATCACCGGTATATTCTACGGTTTTCTTTAGCAGATAATCCTTATATTTAAAAGAAGCCGATGCATCTTCTCCTTTTATAAAACCGATCCCGATAACCACAAGCAGCATAAATGCCGCCGTATATAATACCTTTTTCATTAAAAAACCCTTTCGCTTAATTTTATGCCCGGGTATGCAAATCTGATCCGTCACCCGGCAAATCTTACAATCTATGTGATTATACTACATTTGTTATTGAAAAACCAGCAATTCTTGTTGTTTTTTCAAAGAATTTACAATTTTTTTACAAAACCTTTGACCTTTCAAAAATTCTGTAGTATCATATTTAAAAAATAAACAGGGAACCTGTTAAAACTTAAGAAATACAGGCTTCCAAACAGAAAAGGAAGTAAAAAATGCATCTCAAAAGACTCTTAAGCCTGACCAGAAAGGCTGTTGATGAATACAACATGATAGAGGAAGGGGACAAAATCGCTCTCGGGATATCCGGAGGTAAGGACAGTCTCACGCTTCTCTACGCACTTAGCGGACTCAAAAGGTTTTATCCGAAACATTTCGATATAGAAGCTATCACTGTCAATACCGGCTTCGAGGGTTTCGACACTTCGAAAATTGCTGCTCTCTGTGCTTCTCTTAACGTTAATTATACAGTTGTCGACACCGAGATAAAGCAGGTTGTTTTTGATATACGTAAAGAGGATAACCCGTGTTCTTTATGCGCCAAGATGAGAAAAGGCGCTTTTAACGACAAAGCCAAAGAGCTCGGCTGCAATAAGGAGGCTTATGCGCATCATAAGGATGACGCGATAGAGACTTCACTTATGTCACTGATATACGAGGGACATTATTACTGCTTCGCACCCGTTACTTATCTGGACCGGATGGACATAACGCTCATCAGGCCCCTTCTCTATGTCGACGAGTGCGATGTGGTCGGTTTTAAAAACCTTTACGAACTCCCGGTTTTAAAGAATCCCTGTCCCGCTGACGGCGTTACAAAAAGAGAATATGTTAAGGATCTCATAAAATCCTTGGAAAAAGAGAATCCCGGTGTAAGGGACCGTCTTTTCCACGCGGTAAAACAGTACTGGGACAATAAAAAACAAGGCGTTTAAGCCTTGCTTTTAATCTATGACCTTTCCGTCACGCCATATTCTTTCAAGATTATAAAACTCCCTGTCTTCCCTTGTGAAAACATGGACAACTATATCGCCGTAATCCATGAGTATCCACCCGCTGTTACGGTTTCCTTCAACCTTTTTGCAATAAATCTGTTTTTTTGCAAGCTCCTCGGAAACACTGTCGATGATAGCTTCAAGCTGAGAAGAGTTTCCTGCCGAGCATATGACAAAATAATCAGCCATGACGGATATCTCGCCGATATATATAACCTTTATGTTCTCGGCTTTCTTGTCATCCATGACATTCCTTATAAATTTTACGTTTTCCTCAATATTCTGCATAAAAAATCCTTTCCGTCAGATTACTTATTTCTGTTCTCAATGAGCTTTTTATAATACTCATATGTATAAACCGTTGTCATGCACACATTTTCCTTATAATTATTAAGTATGTACGGAACAACATTGTCAAGGATATGAAATACGGCAAGTTCAAGATCGTATGTTGCTTCGGACCTTATCACATCTAAAGATGGTGTATATTCCAGCTCGCGTCCGGGTTCAAGTATGTCGGCCAAATACAGTATCATCTCAAGCTCTGTCATTTCGGGTCGGCCCGTGGTATGATAATATATTGCACTCGCTATTTCCTCATCATCTATTCCGAACCTTTCCCGTGCCCATATCGAGCCGACCTTTGAATGAAGCAGGTTTGAGGCGTTTCTCCTTTCGACATCGTCGATCTCAATGTTGTACTTTGCCGCTTCCTCAAGTATCTCCTCATCATTCAGATGCTTTGCGCAGTCATGGAGAAGTCCTGCGGTGTAAGCTTTTATTGGATTGATACCGTGAACCATGGCCAGCTTATAGGCAGTGGATGCAACATCCAGCACATGCTTAAATCTTCTGGGTTTAAGGTACTCTTTCTGAACAGCCTTTATTTTTTCAAACTCAGGATCAAAATAAAGTCCGTGCTTTATAATATATTCCTCTACAGCCTTCGGGACCGTTGATCCGATGTTCAGCCCACATTTAACCTGTTCCCTTATGGCCGATGAAGATATGCTTACAAGCGGTGACGGCAGCATAATTATCTCCGGATTAAATACCGAGCCGTCTTCCTTTGTCCTTGTGAACATCTTACAAAGTTTTTTAATGATATGCGTATAATCATATTCGTAATAACTGCTGTCAACGCCTCTTACCGTCTGACATGTGTCAGGTCTTGAAAGACGTTTCTCACTTGCTCTCGGTGCGCATACCAGTACACAGTTTTCAAGTATTTTCTGCGGATTGTTCCATTTATCAAAATACTCTATGGAATCACCGCCTATGATAAAATAATACCTTGTATCGGGATTCTGCTTTTTAAGTAAAGTAAGCGTATCAGCCGTATATGTAAGCCCGTCCCTTTTGAGTTCAAAATCCGAGAACTCAAAATTCGGATGATCCTTTATGGCCTCCTTTATCATCTCAACTCTGTCTTTTTCGGCTGCAAGTTCGTTGACAGCCTTATGCGGCGGAAGCTTTGAAGGCATAAACAGGACTTTGTCGAGTCCGAGATATGCGTATGCCCTGTCTGCTATCAAAAGATGTGATATATGTATCGGATTGAAGGTTCCGCCCATTATCCCTACTTTTTCCATTTTAAGCCTCTTGCAAATACCCTTTTATGCTTTTTTTACCCTGGGTAATTCTATCTTCTTATTCTTCTTTGATTCCTTATAAAGGATTATCTTTTTTCCGATAACCTGCACGATCTCCGATCCCGTTCTTTCGGCAAGTATTGAAGCAAGCTCCTTCGGATCGTCGGCGCAGTTCTTAAGCACTGAGATTTTTATCAGTTCCCTGGCTTCAAGCGCTTCCGCTATACCTAAAGTAAACTCCGGAGTAATGCTTGCCTTTCCGATATTGTATATCGGATCTATGTTCATTGCAAGTCCCTTTAAAAAAGCACGCTGTTTTGTAGTCATTCCGATTCCATCCTTTATTACCTGTAATAATCAAAATCCCATCCGTACAGTCTGACGGTATCGCCCTCCTGTATTCCAAGCTCCTCCAATTTGTCCAGTATACCGTTTGTCTTTAAGAAGTTCTGGAAGAAATTAAAGCCCTTTTCGGAATCAAGATTTGTATAACCGAGCATTCTTTCTATCCTCGGTCCTTCAACGAGATAAACCTTTTCCTCTTCATCATAGGATACGGTATAAGGAAGAGTCTCGTCTATCTTTTCCTCATATACAAAATCAGGCTCGTAAACTATCGGATCCCTGCCGACCTTCTGCAGAAGCTCGCTTGCCTTATACAAAAGTTCCTTAACTCCTTCTCCCGTAACCGCGGATATCGGTATAACCTCAACTCCCTTAGGTTCAAATGCTTTTTTAAGCTTCTCCACAGCCACTTCCCGCTCTTCTCCGAATATAACATCCATCTTGTTGGCGGCAATGATCTGCGGTTTCTTCGTCAGGTCCGAATTATATTTTTCAAGCTCTATGTTAATCTTCTCTATATCATCCACCGGATCCCTGCCCTCTGTTGAAGCGGCATCCACAATATGTATTATTACCCTTGTTCTTTCAATATGCTTTAAGAACTGATGTCCAAGTCCGACACCTTCGGACGCTCCCTCTATAAGTCCGGGGATATCGGCTATAACAAAGCCCTTGCCGTCCTCAAGATCGACCACTCCAAGGTTGGGATTAAGCGTTGTAAAATGATAATTTGCTATCTTCGGCCTTGCGTTTGTAACTCTTGAAAGGAACGTTGATTTTCCTACATTCGGAAAACCGACAAGACCTACGTCGGCTATGCATTTTAGTTCAAGTACAAGGTTAAGCTCCTTTGCCGCCTGACCGGGCTGTGCGTATTTCGGAGCCTGCATGGTCGATGTTGCGTAATGCATGTTGCCTTTACCGCCACGTCCGCCGGTAAGTATTACCTGTCTTTCGTTTCCGTGAGACATATCGGCAACTATCTTTCCGGTTTCCTCTTCCTTTAAGATAGTACCCTCGGGCACCTTTATGATCAGATCCTCACCGGAGTTGCCGCTGCATCTTTTATTCTTGCCGTCTTCACCGTTCTGCGCGCAGAATTTATGCTTGTATCTGAAATCATTAAGGGTATTAAGTCCTTTATCCACGACAAAAATAACATCTCCGCCCTTGCCGCCGTCTCCGCCGTCCGGTCCCCCGTCCGGCACAAACTTCTCGCGTCTGAAGCTGACATGTCCGTCACCGCCCTTACCCGATCTTATGTATATCCTAGCAGTATCAGCAAACATACTTTTTCCTTTCGTAAAAAAGGCTGTCGCTTCGCGACAGCCCAAAATAACAAATTATTCAGCTACAGGATAAACACTTGCCTGCTTCCTGTCTCTGCCCTTTCTCTCGAATCTTAATGTTCCGTCAACGAGTGCGAATAATGTATCGTCACCGCCGCGTCCTACATTAACACCGGGATGAATTCTTGTTCCGCGCTGCTTATAAAGGATATTTCCGGCCTTTACAAACTGTCCGTCAGCACGCTTGGCACCAAGTCTCTTGGACTCGGAATCTCTACCGTTCTTTGTAGAACCAACACCCTTTTTATGAGCGAAGAACTGAAGGTCCATTCTAAACATGTCCTACACCTCCTAATTTTCTATTCTTATGTACTTCTTACCGTAACTCTTTTGGATCTGCTCAACACCGAGCTTCAGGCTGCTTAGCAACACCAAAGCTTCCCTGTCGGGCTCATCCGTCAGTCTAAAATAAATGCGTCCCTTATCCTTATCCTGTTCTCCTTCAAAGGCTGTCTCAGAGAAAGCCTCTACAGAGTTCATTGTTGTAAATACCAGAGCCGAAACAGCCGCACAGACAATATCCGTACCTGCTTCTCCGTAACCGGCATGACCTTTAAACTCAAATCCGGTAACTCTCGATCTTTCATCATATATAAAGGATATCTTAGTCATTTATCAGGTTTTCCTCATTAAGCATTGATCTTGTCAATCTTAACCTTTGTGTAAAGCTGTCTGTGTCCGTTCTTCTTATGATAACCGGACTTTCTCTTGTACTTGTAAACAACAACTTTCCTTGCTTTACCTTCCTCAACAACCGTTGCAGAAACCTTTGCTCCGCTTACGGTAGGATTTCCGATAACCATAGAGCCGTTATTTACTGCAAGTACCTGGTCGAAATCAACAGTCTCACCTTCAGCCTTACCAAGCTTCTCAACCTTGATAACATCGCCTTCAGCAACCTTGTACTGTTTTCCGCCTGTAGCAATAATAGCGTACATCTCGTATCCTCCTATTAATAATCTCGCCAGCTGTGGGGGACTTTTAAAGCCACTTTGCCCTCGCTGTGCGGCACACTAAGGTATAATAACATTATTATCAACGATAGTCAAGTATTTTTTTTAACTTTTCGAAATTTTTTGCAATAAGTCGTTACTGTTCACAGCCGATCCGAAAACACCTATATGTCAAGCTTCAGCTGCATCTCGTCCTCTGCTTCGCTCTTGAATTCCTCCATCTTTTCCGGAGTGATCGTGGGAAGCTCTTCTATTGAAGATATCCCGAAATGTCTTAAGAATTCTTCCGTTGTTCCGAAAAGACACGGACGTCCGGGAACATTCTTTCGTCCGACCTCCTCTATAAGACCGTATTCAAGCAGCTTGTTTACGGAGTGCTCCGAATTAACACCACGTATTGCTTCTATCTCAACCTTTGTGATGGGCTGTTTATATGCAACTATCGAAAGCGTTTCCAGAAGAACGTCCGTTAGGATATGCTTTTTCGGAACACTGGCTATCTTTACAAGCGTCTCGTACATATCCGGCTTCGTGCACATCTGGAACGAGCCGTCAAGCTCTATGATCTGTACTCCGAAGCTCTCATCCCTGTATCTGTCCGACAAGGCCGTTACGCAATTTCTTACCGTATCCTCATCATGACCTACTGCCTCTGCTATCCTTCTTATCTCAACAGCCTCGCCCATTGTGAAAAGTATTGCTTCAACCTTTGCCAAAAGGGTTTTCAGCTCCACATCGAGAGGCTTGATATCTTCCATGTCCATTTCCGTTACTCCTGTTTACTACTGATTTTCCGGCTGTAAGCCGGTATATACTTCCGTATTTAATCCTGCATGAACGCATCAAGTACCACTATGTCATCCGCAAGATAATCTATGATAATATCATCAAAAATCCTGTCCTGGCTAATGGTTATCCTGCCCATCTTTATAAGCTCGAGAATACCCAGGAAGGTAATGATGATCTCCATTTTCTTTTTACAGCTTTCCATATATTTCCTGAAGCTGAAATGCCTGTTCTTCAGTCCGTATATCTGCAGATCTTCTATTATCTGGTACAGGTTCGTGTCTTCCTTCTCTATCTTTCCGAACTTACTTCTTACCGGATCGATCCTGTCATCCTGCTTCTTTACGAGATCCTTAAAGATATCATTCAGTTTGTTTAAGGATACATCTCCGAGAAGCTCTCCCACATCAACCTCTTCCTTGAAATTCTTAACCTCGTCGGGGATCGTACTCTCCTTAAACATCACCTTTTCGGCGTCAAACTGCCTGTCCTTAAGCTCATAGGAAACGTATTTATACATCTTATACTCAAGGAGCCTCTCAACAAGCTCGCTTCTTAAGTCCCTTGGCTCTTCGTCATTCTCCGGTTCGGGCTGAGGAAGAAGCATATCCGATTTAAGCTTTAAAAGATATGCCGCCATCACAAGGAATTCACTGGTCTCATCGAGCTTTTCCGGAGAAAGCGTGGAAATAACCTCCATGTACTGATCGGTTATCTCTGCGATCGGTATGTCGTAAATATCTATCTTGTTTTTGTCTATAAGCTGCAGAAGAAGGTCCAGCGGTCCTTCAAATGCATCAAGTTTAACTGCTATGCTCATTTACGGTAAATTCAGTCCTTTCATATTTTTACCGGATCATCTGAAACTGATCATAACCACCTCAGGATGGTTGAACAGCCTTATCGGAATATCATGCCAGCCGATGCCGCCCGATATCACGGTCTTCATCTTTCCACACTCATGGTACCCTTTGGCTTTTTTATTAAAAATCTGAAGTCTCGGAGATATAAGCCCTCCTAGAATGGGCAGATACACAATGCCACCGTGAACATGTCCGGAAAGACACAGATTGTAACCGCTCTCGGCATACTTATCCATATGCTCCGGATCATGGACAACAAGTATCTTGTAGCAATCTCTTGTATCGGATCTATCAAGTATCCTGTCGGTCCGTCTCTTTATCAGTCCGTTCCCGTCATGACCGTGATACATCCACAAAGGAAGGCTTAAGCCCACAAATGCCACCTCACTGTTGTCTTCAAGACGGTAAGCCCTGTTATTCAACAGATGCAGATGCTTCCTTGCATATCTCTTAAGCCTTCTGTATGCCCTGATATCATTATCCTTTAGTTTCTCCTCATGATTTCCGAAGGTGTAAAACACCGGGACATTTAAACGTTTAAGCCTTCTGAAAAGCCGAAAGGCATATCTTAATTCCGACCTTTCCACGCCGTTTATCACATCCCCGGATAAAACAATGTAATCAGGCTTTTCCGCCTTTAACATCCTGAAAAGCCTGATATTATTCTTCCCGTGATATATGCAATGCAGATCGCTTAACAGTGCTATCCTCTTTCCTTTAAGTGAATCCGGTACAGACGTATCCGAGATTTCATACCGCTTAACCTTTAACAGCTTAAGCTCGATAAACCCGTAACCCGACATCAGAAACACCAAAGAAATCAAGGCAGTTATCAAAATACCCATTCCTGTTACCCTTATCAGCTTGTGCTTTTATTATCCTGTTGCCCCTTATTGTATTCCTCTTTATACTGCTCGATTACCGACGCCTTTTTTTCTCCGGGCATGGTGACCGGTTCTCTGGTAAGGAATACTATAAGCAGCGCGATAAATATCAGCAGCGATAAAATAAGAACTATCTTGGCTGTTTTCATTTTTACCTCGTCAGTATAAACAGATGGCTGTTTTCAAACTTCGATATCTCGAAATCTTCACTGATGCTGCAGCCGCTCCTTGAATAATACTTCTTAACAAACTCGGGATTCCTCGCATATACGATAATGACACCGTTCTTTTCCAGAAGCCCGCTGCATTTTTCAAAGAATGCACAATAGATATCTTCTATATCCTTTGAGCTTTTCTTCGCTGTCTCAGCAGGCATGTCGGTTATGATCTCATCAAAAAGATATTCATGCTTAAACTCAAAGAAATCCTTGTTTATCAGCTCAGTCTTTTTTAAGATCCCGAAGGACTTTAAATTCTCCTGTGTTGCTTCCACCGCATCCTTAAAAATATCTATCCCGTAGAATATCCTTGCGCTGCTGCTTCCGGCCGCCTCGCGTTCGGCAAGGAGTGTTCCGGTTCCGCAGAACGGATCGAGTATTGCCGCATTCTTTACAAAATACGGCTTTGCAAGCTGCATAAGTGTTGCGGCAAGATACGGCTTCATGCATACCGGAAGTGTCTTTTTCCTGTAAGCGAATCTGTCATCCTTTAATATCCAGAACTTAAGCAGTACGATCAGCCTGTTCTCGGAATTCTTGATAAGCCTTATCTCCACATCATAGTTATCCGTGGAATTCGTAAGCTCCCAATCGGTAAGCTTTTCAAGCTCTGCGGAGAACTTCTTTGCAAAATCGGGAAGCTCGGTCTTATCCTTTGCCCTGATCTCTGT
>JAEEVO010000008.1 GCA_016290905.1 Lachnospiraceae bacterium
CTGCAGTTTTCTCGGCAAGCACAAGTGCTTTTTGCATAGTCTTTTCGATCGCACGATAATGACTGAGTGCTTCATCAAGCTCACTGACTCTGTCTTCGAGTTCAACCTTTGAACGGTAGATCTCTTCATAGCTGTCGGAAACAAGACGGATAAATCCGTCTACATCCTTCTTGTCATATCCGAGTCCGCCGGATTTAAAGGATTTTCCTTGCATTTCAACAGGTGTAAGCATTTATCTTCTCCAATCTTTTCAAGGATTCAGAACGGGTACGTCAAAACCCGTCTGCTCGGCTATCTCTGCGTAATCGCCGGATATATCAACACTTGAAGGTGCTATGATATAAATGAAATTAGACACGTTATAAAGCTTTCCGTCAAGAGCATAGATTGCACCCGAAAGGAAATCTATGATCCTCTGAGCAAGCGGAAGGTCTATATCTTCGAGATTTACAAGTGCGATCCTTGAAGAAAGAAGCACATCGCAGATATCCTGTGAATCATTGAAACTGATGGGTTTCATGATACATACTTCGTTTCCGAGCCTTGTGGTGTTTATCGGGATGAACTTGCTTCCGTTCGATCTGTCTATCTTGAGGCTCTTTTCATTTGTCGTCCTGTCAATATATGCCGAAGCATAGTTGTTTGACTGACGTAAATTATTTCTGGGAGAATAGCCTCCCTGATTGTCATACCTGTTACCTGTATCGTAAGTATTCTGAGTTGCGATACTGTTGGCTCTGAGCTGCTCTTTCTTTGCCTCCTCAGCCTTTCTCAGCTCGTCTTCTTCAAACTCATCAAATGCCTCATCGTCATCGTCAAAGTTAAAAGCCTTTTTGACCTTGTCAAAGAAACCTGCCATAATGCCATAGTCCTCCTGTAATATTGTTAACATTATTGTTTTTGTGAATAATCCCTCTTGCCGAATATACCGGTACCGACCCTTACCATGGTGGCACCCTCCTCTATGGCTACTGTATAATCTCCGGTCATACCCATAGACAATTCGCACATATTAACATTATGGATGTTTTTGTCCTGTATGTCAACACTTAATTTCTTCATTTTGGAAAAAAATTTACGATTTTCTTCCGGATCCTCCACAAAAGGGGCTATGCACATCAGTCCCATGACCCTGATATTCTTAAAAACCGCTATTTTTTCAATAAATGAGACAGCGTCCTCAAAAGCAACTCCGAACTTGCTTTCCTCATCACCTATATTAATCTCGGCAAGGACATCCGTTATGACGCCCTTCTTTGCCGACTCGGCATCGATCACCGCCGCAAGCTTCTCGGAATCGACCGAATGGATCATTTTAACCCTGCCGACGATATACTTTACCTTGTTCGTCTGCAGATGACCGATAAGATGCCATTCTATGTCGTTCATGCTCTTTGACTCAAAATAATCAATTTTGTCGACGAGCTCCTGCACCTTGTTCTCACCGAACACACGGACGCCGGCATTTACGGCATATTCAAGAACCTCAACGGGATTTGTCTTGCTGACGCTGATAAGCTTTACGTCTTCTTCCTTCCTGCCGGACTTCTTTACCGCTTCAAGGATACGTCCCTTAACATATTCAAGATTTTCTTTCAGTTCATTTTCCGTTATCATTTTAGTAGATTATAGCCTGATCCTTTGCCATGTTCGCATCAAGAGCGATATGGTCGTACAGATTCAGTCCGTCCTTTGTATTTTTCTTAACTATGGCATATTCTTCATTCTGTCTTATACGTTCAACCTTGACAAACTGGAAATATCCCTTGTTAACAATATAAACTCCCTCTATCGTGTTCTTCAGTCCGACCCTGTAAACCTCACGGGACTCGATATCCATGATTCGGTCACCTTCTTCAAAGAGCCCGATATCAACATAAGCATAATCCTCGTCCGAGAAATACTTTGACGGATATACGGGGATAAGTATCATTTCACCCGTTTCCTCATTAACTCCTTCTTTTAACAGGACCTCGCCGTTATACTCGGAGTTTTCCGTAAAGTACTTAAGCGGGATAACATAAAATTCCTTCTTCGTTATCGCGCTGACCGGAACCTTGAGACCGCCTTCCACATTTGAGACAAACTCGACGCTGAGCTTACGTTCGTCTATATACAGTGACATATATTTGTCAAGAGAAAGCAGTGCGTAATAATTGCTTCCCCTCTGAACCGTAGTAAGCTCACATTCCACAGGCAGGAAGTAATCGTTGATATATACGGAAACCTTGTTCATTTCCAGAAGACTGATGTATTTCTGCTCTGTAAGCTTCACCGCTATCTGCCAGTTCTCATCCGTAACCATGCGGCATATCGACTCGCCCGCAAGCACAAGCCCCGTAGATCTCATGCTCTCCTGTTTGAAATCATAGCCGTCCTCGTACATGTCGGCGTTCACATCATCAAAGGTGAGTCCGCACAGCCTGTCCTTCTTATAGGAAATAACTCCTGCGGTATCGGCTCTTTTAACATGAAATGCCGAAGTCGAACCCGAACCGGCTATCACCTTCATATTCTCAATGCTGTTGTCATTTACCAGCTCATATATGGTATCGCTTATCTCATCCTTAAACTCGGCCACCTCTTCGAAATTGAAGCCCGAATACTCATCGAGGAATCCGTATATGACATTCTTTATGGACTTGATGTCATTGTCCTGAAGCTGGTCGATACCGGTCTTCTCCAGTATCTCGTTATATAGCTTGCTTCCCTCGTCCACGCTGAAAATGACGCCGTTCTTTGCTGAACGCTTTCCGTTCTGGATATAATAGTTTATATATCCTGCATAATCCGAAGCAATAATTGACTCGTTTCTCAAGGCTATGCCGGGAAACTTTGTATCCGTACTGATATTGTCTCCCTGAACCTCGAATATCGCTACCTTATCCTTTCCCGAATAAAACAGGAAATTGATGATAATGTAGATAAAAACGAACGCAAAAATAATGGCACAGAAATGCTCTGCCTTCATATATTTCAGCAGACGGCGCTTATGTACTTTGGTTATACGGCCGCCGCTGCCTTTTTTTATGTTTTTCACACGTCTGTCATTATCCTTGCCACTCATAATCAAAACCTTCTTCAAATAAAAACTGCCGCTTAACGGCAGTTTTTAAAGGATATTACAATGCAACTATTACCTTCTGTGCTACCGATTCTGTGAGATCAGCCTTATCTTTTGACATGCTGATAACAAAATCAACGTTGAACTTAGCTGAGATCATATCTATCTTGTCAATAATTGGAGTTATGTCGATATCTGTGTTTTCAACACATGCAAGACTTAAGAAGCTGTCAAGATAAACCGTTTCAAGATCATGATCCTGTGAGATCATACCGCACAGGAATCCAATGAATTCATTATAATTTGTTACACAATAATCGTTAACATTAATGAGACGAACTTTTCTGTCGAGCTCGTACATATGCTTTGAATTTTTATCAAGGTATACTAATGTACCCGAGCTCTCCTTTACCTTAGTATTTACCTTATCCAAAAGGATTTTTGTTTTGCCTTTGCCTTTACCGCCGGCTATGATCTGAACCATATATATCGCCCCTTTCTGTTTTTGTGGACACATGAACTCCTGTGTCTCATTAAATTACAGCTAAAATTTCCCACCGGATTAAGTTTCACTGTCATCCTGAAGGCTTTTGCCCGAAGGATCTTTTTGCAATGAATTCTGTAAGATTCTTCACTCTGCTCAGAATGACATACGGGATGGTTTAACAATAAATTAAAGTTTTAAGGATCCATCTGCCACTACAATCATTATAAAACAATTTATCAAAATAGGCAAGTAAATTCTTTCTATTTACATAACTTTAACAATTCATTCATATCATTATAAAGAGTATCATATGAATTGCTGTGGAAAACGCAGGTTATATACTGTTTTCCCTTTGTATCCTCGCTCAATATTATCAGACAGTACCCTGCGGCGGCGGTCACTCCGGTCTTTCCGGCCAGGACCGTTATTCCTTCCGGAGCAGTTTTCTTGCCCGAAAAATACTGATTTGTAGCCGTCATCGGCATAACCTTCTCGTTACCGGTTATATCCTTAAAGGTACATGTATATTCCTTTGTGGATATGATCTTGGTCAGCTCCTTGTTCTTAAGGCACTCATGGAAGATCAGATAAATATCAAACGCGGTCGTATAATGATCGACGGCATGAAGCCCGCTCGGATTTGACATGTGCGTGTCTTTTGCGCCTATACGCGCGGCTTCCCTGTTCATCTTCTCGACAAAAGAGCTTACGGAACCCGATACACACTCAGCCACAGCCACAGCAGCATCGTTTCCGGAATGGATCATAAGGCAGTAAAGCAGCTGCTCAAGCGTCAGAGTATCTCCTCTGGAAAAGCCGCAGAGCTGTGCCCCGGGAGTTGTAACGCCGCAGTTATCCTCCTTTACGGTGTATACCGCATTAAGATCACCGTATTTAAACGCAGTAAGGCAGGTAAGCAGCTTAGTGGTACTTGCGGGGTATACCTTATTGTATAAGTTTTTGGAATAGATAACGCTTCTGTCGGTTACGCAGAACGCGCCTGCCACATCACCCACGAAAGCGTACTCGGTCCCGTTGCTGACATTTTCGGTTTCAAAGCATATATCCTCATAAAGGAATTCTCCCGCGAACGTGCTCTCCAGGCTGTTCTTCGCGAAATCCTCCACCTCCGCATCTATCTCCGGAACATCCAGTTTGGGAAGGAATTCGGAAGAAGTCACCTTCATCGGAGTATCACAGCCGCACAAAATGAGGCATATGCAGATAATACAGCTCAATAACCTCTTCATAAAAACAACTCTGCAGAAAGACTGCTCTTCCTCTCTTTCTTTTGTAAGGGCTGTCGTCAGATTACTTGTACAGATCACGCCAGTCAAGGTCGCCTCTGTCAAGAGCCTTTATCAGAAGCTCTGCCGTAGCCACATTTGTCGCATAAGGGATATTGTGTACGTCACAGAGCTTTACGAGATTGAAAATGTTAGGCTCATGTGATTTCGGATTTTCCGGATCCTGCAGGAAAATCAGCATATCCAGCTCGTTATGTTCGATCAGTGCTCCCATCTGCTGGACACCGCCCAAATGTCCGGCCAGGAACTTGTGCAGCTGCAGATTGGTAGCCTCCTCAATGAGACGGCCCGTTGTCGCTGTCGAATACAATGTGTGTTTGCAAATGATCCCTCTGTAAGCTATGCAGAAATTCTGCATCAGGATCTTTTTTGCGTCATGTGCAATAAACCCAATATTCATACCTTCCTCCAATTATCATGCATCTATAAATCCGAATTCGGAATCTTCCTTTGGTGCCTCCGCTTTTTTCGGCTGCATGCTGATGTTTAAGATTATACCGATCATCAGCAGATTAACCAGAAGTGAGCTTAACCCCGAGCTCATGAACGGAAGCGCTATTCCGGTGTTCGGAAGTAAAGATGTTACTACTCCTACATTAATAAAAATCTGTATAAGAAGCATGGTGCCAAAACCTATGGCGATCATCCTCCCCAGATAATCGCTTGCTTTTCTTGCTATCCTGATGATGAACAGTATCAGGAACGCATAAAGTACAAGTACTACTATCGATCCGATAAACCCGAATTCCTCGGCAACCGCAGAAAAGATAAAATCACTTTCCTTAACGGGTACGGAACGCGATGCCCGGTCCGACTCCATACCGTTCATGAATTTCCCGACAAGCCCGCCTGCCTTTATTGCCTGTTCGGCATTCTGCTGCTGATATGTCAGCGCAGGATAATCCTCCGGATGCAGCATGGCAAGTACTCGGTTCTGCTGGTACTCATTGAGCAGTACCTGGAAATCCTGCTGGACATACCAGAACAGGAAAATCGCAGTCGGTATGAATATGACCAGAAATGTTACTATATATTTGTACGACGCGCCGGATATGAGCACCATGACCGAAAATACAGCAACTATCAATATGGTGGTTGAAAGATCCGGCTGTTCAAAAATAAAATACGTAGGTATAGCGGTAAGCAGCAGCGCAAGCGCGAGCACCCAGAGCTTCTTTATATGCTTCTGCATCTTGAAGAAGAACATGGCAAGGAATACAACCAATGCCACCTTCACAAGCTCCGACGGCTGGAACTCAAATCCCGGATTGTTTTCCTTAAGCGCGGGATCACCGCCTATCTTTATCCATCTTCTCGCAGTATAATGTGCCCATCCGTATATCGGGGGATTGTTAAGATACTTGCATATCAGTAACAGTCCCATACCGATAACATAAAGTCCCGGCGAGATCCTTGCAATAAAATGATAATCTATTAACGAAACTACCAGTATCAGTGCCAGACCGATACCGAATGCTATTATCTGTTTCTGATAAAGAACCTGTTTTATAAGCTGTTTTTCACGGATATCCAGCATGTATATCAGATAGACTCCTATGAAGCCTATACCGTAAACGAGAAGCAGCAGCGGGAAACAGCAGCTTTTTATGTCATAGTTCTTTAACGGAAATATGTTATTCTTTATGAACTTTATCATCGACCGTTGTTCTCTTTAATCCCTTTATGGGAATATTTGCGCAAAGCGCAGAAGTAAGCGCACCTCCTTCGGACGGTGCTTTTGTTATATTAAAATCCAGTTCCTCGATGTCTATCTCAACATAATTTGAAAGTACGGAGATTATGTCATTCTTTATCCTCTCAAGTGTTTCAGGGGGAAGTCCCGACCTGTCCGACTGCAGGACAAATTTGATCCTGTCTACGGCTTTATTTGCAGAGCCTGATTTTTTCTTGAAAAATCCGTCCCGAAGTGCCATAAAACCACCTACTTTCTGCCGAACAGCCTGCTGAAGAAACCTTTTTTCACATTCAGATCAAGGAAAGGAACCTCTTCACCGGTTATACGCCTGCATATGTTCATATATGCCTGACCTGCCTTTGATTCATTTCCTACAAGCGGTTCTCCGTTATTGGTAGCAACAATGATGCTCCCATCATCCGGAACGATCCCTATAAGGTTGACCGCAAGTATCTCGACAACATCATCACTTGACATCATGTCGCCGGTCCTGACCATCTCTATGCGCAGCCTGTTTACGATAAGATCCATCTTCTTCATATTATGTGCCTCAAGAAGTCCGATGATCCTATCTGCATCTCTTACCGCAGAAACTTCGGGAGTGGTAACGACAAGTGCCCTGTCAGCACCTGCCACCGCATTTTCAAAGCCCTGCTCGATACCTGCCGGGCAGTCGATTATGATATAATCAAATTCAGTCTTTAACTGTTCGCAGAGCTGTTTCATCTCCTCGGGACGCACAGCCGACTTATCCCTTGTCTGTGCGGCAGGAAGAAGGTAGAGGTTCGGATACCTCTTATCCTTGATGAGTGCCTGTTTTATCTTACAAGTTCCCTCGATGACATCAACCAGGTTATAAACTATCCTGTTCTCAAGACCCATGACGACATCAAGATTTCTCAAACCTATATCTGTATCAATAAGTACAACTTTTTTATCAAGCTTGGCAAGACCTGTGCCGACATTGGCAGTGGTCGTAGTCTTTCCGACACCTCCCTTCCCGGATGTTATTACTATTACCTCGCCCATTTTAATAATCCTCCAAAAAAACATCTCTGTCCGGTAATAAAATTAACCTTTAAAGAATATAATACTATATTTTACGATTTCAATCAACTGTTTTTTAGAAACTGTCCGTACCTTTTATTGCATCTGACCCGCTCACGGTCTTCTCCTTAGTCGGAAACGTCGATGTTGGTAACCGTAGTGGTCTTGATATCTCCGCTTAACAGACCTTCTTTGTTTTCTCCGTTGAAATACAGTCCGTAAACTTCCCTTGCAAGCTTAGCGGCATGAGCGGATGAATATCCGTTCGGCAGAACGACCGTAACGCTTATCTCGGGACTGTCATAAGGCGCAAACGATATAAACAGACCGTGTGAAGGATGCGTAAGGCTTACCTGTGCGGTACCCGTCTTTCCAGCAACCTGGAATCCCAGATCCCTGTATAAGACATTAAGTGAGTTTGCGGATGTATTAACAACATCAAGCATGCCTCGCTGAACGGCATGCCATTCCGCATTTGTATACATATCTATCTTATTGTAGATAGTCGCCTGATTGTCAACAAATCCGTTTCTTTCCCTGTTGAAAATCTTGTCCACAAGAGTCAGGTTGAATACCGTTCCCTTATTTGCTATGGCTGTAACATATTTCGATATCTGTATGGGTGCAAAGCTGTGGTAATAACCGATGGAGGTTCTTACCGCATCCGTACCTGATATGCTCGGCATGCTCTCAGGTATCTCAACACCGGATTTTTCCGCAAGTCCGAACATTGTAGCATATTTCTGTATGGTCGCTATACCCTGGGAGTCGCTGTATTCACCCTTTGCGTCTATCGACATGTCATATCCGACCTTATAGAAGAAATAGTTACAGGAATGCTGTATTGCCTGTGTAAGTGTCAGCGTACCGTGGCTGTCGGGGAACATCCAGCATTTGGGTGAAGGATCTACTTCCTCGAATACACCCTTGTCTTCTATCGTTGAATAAACGGATATTACGCCTTCTCCAAGTCCGGCCAGTGCCATAAGCGGCTTAAAGGTTGAACCCGTGGTCGTCATCTGCTGAGTCGTTCTGTTAAGCAGAGGGGTTGCCCTGTTGGTCAGAAGCTTCTGGTAGTAATCCCAGTCGATCTTGTTTGCAAGCTTGTTTGCGTCGTAAGAGGGATATGTTACAAGCGCCCTTATGTCTCCGGTATTGACGTCCGTTATTACTATGGAACCGCTGCAGGGCTCAAGTGCGAGCATACCGGGTGTTATCTCAAGGCTCTTAAGCTTTTCGATAACAAAGGTATAGGGTGCGACGCCACCGCTTTCAAGCCTGTAATAATCATTCGAATTCATCGGAAGGAATCCCTGATCGTACAGGAGCAGGCAGCAGTCACGTCCCAGTATCTTATGATTAAAGATCAGCTGTTTGTATACAAGCTTCTCAAACTCGGTATTGTCTACTATCTCTTGAAGCGCGTAATCAAGTATCCTTGAATATATCTCCTCGTTGGTATTATAATCCTTTCCTATACCGAGGAGTTCCAGGTTTACCCAGCCCACATTTATACCGTATCTTAACAGCTCACTTAACGAGAGCTCACCATCAACATACTTTATGTACATGGGATCCGAAGATTTTACGTTTTCCTTTATGACTATACCGTCCCTCTTTAAAAGCTGGTAGATAAAGTCAATATATCCCTGCATCTCATCCGAAAGAGTATTGTTTGCCTCCTTGGAGTCAAAAGCCATTACCGTTCTTAATCTCGAATCGATAAGCTCCATCCTCTCAAGGAAGGTATTGCGGACCTGTTTTTCAAGCTCGGTTGCATCCTCGGCGCTCAGATGCGCGATATTTACCATATTGTTTTCAAAGAATGCGTTATATACCTCATAAATAGGTATCGTAATCTTTGCGGCTGATGTTCCCTTGCCGCCGTAATCATCCGAATTTACGATCTTTGAGATAAGGATGGCGGCAATATTGTTTTCAAGAATGTGATAACATGCAATCTGCATTTCCCTGTCTATGGTAAGATAGATGTCATTCCCGGCTACGGGTTCTTTTATCACATCCTGTGACTGTACCTTTCCGGAACCGCTGACAGTCAGCTGTACCTCACCCTTTGTACCCCTCAGAATACTGTCGCACTCTTTTTCGATACCGGTCTTTCCTATGACATCTGACGTCGAGTATATAGGATCGTCGAAACTGGCATTCATCTGCTCGGTCTCGTCCTCATTCATCATACCGGTATATCCCAGGATATGCGCAAAGAAAACGCTGTCGTTATAGATACGCCTGGTCTGCTGCTTTATCTCGACTCCCGGCAGATCTGCGGCGTTTTCCATGATCGTAGCGATCAGCTTTTGATCTACGTTACTGCATACCACAAACTGTGAATACTGCGGATAAAGATTGAACAGCTTATATCTGAACATGATTATCTTTAAAGCCCTGTCCAGTGAATACTCATCGGAAATGCCGTACATTGCGACACTCTTGTTACCGTTTTTTAAGAAATAAAATACCTCTTCGGCAGTAGCGGCTTCCTGCTCGGCCGACAGATCCGAGATTTTCTGAAGACCGTATGCGTTTTTCTTAAACCTCAGTTCCGCATTTCCGGTAACGTTAAAAACGAACTCTCCCTCTTCATTCCTCTCTATCTCAAAATCCATCTCCGGCTCGTAACCGTGAGCCTCAAGTATATCAAGCAGAAGCGCTATCATGGAGTTTTTCTGCGCATTGGTTACAAGCTGAGCGCTGTTGGTCATTACAACGGAATAGCTCTGTTCATTATACGCCAGCAGATTGCCCTTCCTGTCATAAATATTTCCTCGGACACTTTCAACATATCTCGTCTGCACCGATTTCACGGTTTCGCCGACAGGGACATAATCTTCAGCCCTGGTTGCAAGGACCTGAAGATCGTACAGCCTTATAACAAGCACGATAAACAGGATCACGGCAAGAATGTTTAAGAAGATAAGCCTTATCTTCATCATTTCCTTGATCCTGTAAGGTATCTGTTTTATTTTTCTCCAAAAAATCCTTAAAAGTCTCATAAACCACGCCTGCCGATAAAATCAAATCCCTTAAAATCTATTACTTCCTCGCTCTTGTCCTTTTTATGGCGGTCTATCTTTTCAAAGATGTTGTAATTGAAGTTTAACAGTCTGTACAGAACGACCGATACAAGAACCGTATATATGACTCTCGGTAAAAGGTATCTGATCGAGAAATATGCAAAATCAAGATTTCCCTTTAAAACATAGAACAACAGATAATACAGTATGTTATATGCAAGCTCCGACAAACCTATGATAAACAGCGGCAGCGTATAATCCTCATGATCGTATATCCTGTTTGAAAAACCGCATACGAAACCTATTACGGTATAGATAAGAGCAAATACGCCAACAAGACCGCCGAATGTCAGGTCCAGTATCAATCCACAGACAAATCCCGTTACGGCCGCAAAATTAGGTCCCGCGATGTATCCCAGCGACGATATCAGTATAATGAAAACATCCGGTACTACGTCCGCAAGTCTCAACCCGGTAAAAACGCTGGTCTGTAAAAGATATGAAATTATGATCTCAATCAAAATAACGATCGACTTGAATATCATATCACTCTATTCCCTCCAGGCTCTCTCTCTGAGCCTTTAAGATAATAACCGCCTCTAAATGTTCAAAATCCACTACCGGAGATAAGTATGCCCTTTTATTCAGCTCCGAAGCATCATTTCTTATGTTGCTTACATATCCTATAAGTATACCGGGAAGATACTTGTCGCTGATATAAGACGTTACGACCTCATAATTGTCATATACCTCGGCATTCAGGTTTATCATCTCAACGTCGATGTAACCCATATCCATGGTCTTTAAGCTTCCCTTTACAATACAAGTATCCGAGGTGATCCTGAACCTTCCGCTCACAGCACTCTCATCGGCAATGATAGTTCTTACCTTTGACCAGTTTTTTCCGGTCTCGGTTACCAGGCCGACAAGGCCTCCGTTAGCCAGCACGTTCATGTTTACTTCTATGCCGTCGTCAGCCCCCTTGTCAACAAGGAAAACATCACATGCCCCGTTGGGGTTCCTGCTGATTATCTTGGCGACCACCTTCTGAGCCGTCTGATAAACCGTATCATTCTCATATATATCCCTGTACCAGCTAAGCTCATATTTCTCGGATATCAGAGTCTGTCTTTCAAGCTTAAGATCGTTTAGTTCATTTGTAAGCTTCTCATTTTCTTCGATAAGCTTCTGCTTATCCTCAAATATCTGGATCTTATCACTTATCGCGCCGCCTATTATGGCAATACCCTTCTGCATCGGAACAAAGAAATCACCCATAAAAGATTTTACGGGACTGAATATATCCGAAAACAGATAGGATACAACAATAAGCCCGACACTGACCATTATAAGCAGTGAAAAAACAAGTCTCGAACTAAGTTCAAATTTTTTCTTATTGCGTCCCATTTTTATTCCCCGGTTTATGTTATATCAGGATCGTCATATTCCTCAGCCAGGAATGCCAGATCGGGTGTCTCCATGATCCTGCCCAGTCCTGCTACTGCTGATTCTGAACCTTCTATGCACCTGTGTACCTTAAGATTTGTAATTTTCTCCAAAACCTTGTCAAAATTCCTTATTCCTGCAACCCCGCCGGTAAGATACATGCCGTTTTCCATTATATCCATAGATACCTCGGGTGCGCAGTTTTCAAAGGTATTCCTTACCGTCTCGGCAATATGCTCGATATGATCCTTTATGACGGTATGTATAAATGCGGAATCAATGGGTATGCTTCCCGGAAGACCGCTTACCACGTTTCTTCCGAAAAACCTCTTAACCAAAAGATCGTCTTCCGTAGGAGGTAAAGCGTTCGCAAGATCGTTCTTTACCTGTTCCGCAGTCTTTTTGCCTATTACGAAATTGTATTCTTTTCTTACGGCATTGATGATGCTTTCATCAATACGGTCTCCGCCGAGCTTAAGCATCTTGCTTTCCACAATACCGCCCAGGGACAATATCGAGATCTCGGTTGTTGCCGCTCCGACATCTACTATCATCGTACCCATGCACTCTCGAATATTTACTCCGGTGCCGAGAGCATCGGCTACAGGTCTCGGAACGACCATGATACGCCTTGCCCTGACATTTGTCGCATCTATAAGGTCGACAAGAGCCATCTTTTCAACCTCTGTAGCATACGAAGGCACAGCTATCAGAAAATCCTGTCCCGTCATTTTCCCATGATCTTCCTCCAGCCTTCCGAAGATCATATTGAGCATTTCAACCATGTTCTTAAGCTCTGCAAGAACTCCCTGACGAACGGGATGTATAACCTCGATGTTCGGCGGGGTCCTTCCGTCCATGACCCATGCCTCGTCCCCGATGGCTATTATCTTGCTTTTGTCGAATACAGCCATCACATTTTTCTCATCGTATATAATCCCTTTATTTTTCTGATATATCTTAAGCGTTGACGTCCCAAGATCAACACCGTAAACTCTCGACATAATATATTCTCCCGGATAAAAACTACCTTCTAAAAAGCCCCGTATTCCTTTAGGCTGACATATCTGTTGTCCCCGATTATTATATGATCTCTCAGCTTGATCCCGATATAATCCGCCGCTTCTTTTATACGTCTGGTGGTATTTATATCGTTTTCGCTCGGAGTCGGATCCCCCGAAGGATGATTATGAAGCAGTATAAAGAAAACCGCATCGGCCCTGAGCGCTTCCCTTAGGATTTCTCTGGGCTCCATGGGCGCCATGCCCACCGTGCCTTCAAATATCACTTTCTCCGATATCAGCTTAAGCTTCATATCAAGCAGCACAAGTCTTGTCTGCTCAGTTTCAAGATGCCGCATTCTTTCCATGAAGAAACCCGCCACCGTTTCCGAAGTTTTGAAAACGATCGCGTCTCTTTTCATGTCCATTGACATTCTTTTTGATAATTCCGCCACAGCCAGAAGCTGCACTGCCTTGACCCGTCCTATGCCTTTGATCTTTAAAAGTTCATTTCTCGAAACGTGGTTTAGGACACTTATCCCGAACCTGTTCCCGTTCATGCTCAGAACCTTGTAAGCCAGTTCCGTTGAACGTTCGTTTTTGTTCCCCGATCTGATAATTATTGCCAAAAGCTCCGAATCGGTCAGCACCTGCGGTCCGTATTTTTCACATTTTTCATAAGGTCTTTCACTTTCGGGAAGTTCCTTAATGGTAAGATATTTCATCAGTTCCTTTCCTACTCATGATAGCGCCGCACACATAATTATTATACCACACTTTTTTGTTTCTGTAAAGTTTCTGTAAAATTTGTGTTATTTTTCGGTTTTAAGTACCCTGTCAAGAGCGGTAAGGATACCCAGTTTAGCATGGTACCAGGTAAGCCCGCCCTGGAAATAAACGGCATACGGTTCGGTTATCGGGCCGTCGGCCGAAAGCTCAATGGAAGATCCCTGGATGAAGTTTCCTGCTGCCATAATGACATCGCTGTTGTATCCGGGCATAGCCCAGCCCTCGGGTACCACAAAGCTGTCTACGGGAGATGCTGCCTGTATACCTCCGCAAAAGGCTATGAGTTTTTCCGCCGAACCTAAGGTTACGGCCTGGATTATGTCGTACCTTGGTTCCGTGCCGTTCGGGATACAGGGATATCCAAGGTCTTCAAAAATCTTTGCCGCAAATATAGCACCCTTTAAAGCCGATGCCACGACCGTCGGTGCCAGGAAAAGTCCCTGGAACATGCTCTGGTTGATGCCTAAGGTTGCGCCCACTTCTTTCCCGAGGCCGGGTGCGGTAAGCCTGAAAGCGCAATTTTCTATGTATTCCTCTTTCCCGACTATATATCCGCCCGACGCAACCAGTCCGCCGCCCGGATTCTTTATAAGCGAACCGACGCACAGATCGGCTCCGACATCCGAAGGCTCTATCTTTTCCACGAACTCCCCGTAGCAGTTATCCACCATTATTATGACTTCAGGCTTGACAGAACGTATAAACGAAATGAGCTCACCTATCCTTTCAACAGAAAGAGTGGGACGAGTCTGATATCCCTTTGAACGCTGTATGGTCACCATCTTCGTCTTTTCGTTTATAGCCTTTTTTATTCCGTTAAGATCAAAACCGCCGTCAGGAAGCAGATCCACCTGACTGTAGCTTATTCCGAACTCTTTCAGAGAGCCCTTCTGCTCCTTTATGCCTATGACACCTTCAAGTGTATCATAGGGCTTTCCTACAGGACTTAAGAGCTCATCCCCCGGTCTTAAGTTTGCGGCAAGCGCTATTGTAAGAGCATGCGTACCGCAGGTTATCTGAGGGCGTACAAGCGCGTCTTCGGTGTGAAATATCGAAGCATACACCTTTTCCAAGGTCTCACGTCCGATATCGTTATATCCGTATCCTGTAGTTGCCGCAAAGTGTATGTCGCTAAGGCGGTTTTCCTGCATTGCCTTTATAACCTTTAACTGGTTATATTCTGCGGTTTTGTCAATCTCCTCAAATCTTTTTTCCAGTTCCTTCTCGTATTTTTCTCCGAGCTCTACCGCCTTATCCGATAATCCGAAGCTCTTTAACATTTCCGATGTTTCCATTTACATAAAACTCCATTTCGTTTTTCTGATTTATAAATTTCCAATAAATTATTACTGTTTAACCTGTCATCCTGAGGGCTTTAGCCCGAAGGATATTTACGAAATAATTCCCTTAAGCTTAAGCCCCGATATTATGAACCTTAGCATTTCCTCGTTATCCGCATAGGACATTCGGTTTACCTCACAGACATCCTTCTCGCGTTTAAACCATGTAAGCTGTTTCTTTGCAAAATGCCTTGTATCCCTCTTTATCAGCGCGATAGCCTCCTCGCAGGTACAGTCTCCGCATAAATAATCGGCCATTTCCTTGTATCCGAGTCCCTGCATCGACTTTAAATCCCTTGAATAGCCGGCGGCAAGAAGCCCTCTTACCTCATCGGCAAGGCCTTCCCTTAGCATATCGTCCACTCTGTTGTTTATCCTGCCGTAAACCTTTGCCCTCTCATCGTTTAAGACATAATACATGAAGTTATAGGGACTTGTTCTCTCGCGCTGCTCCTCATTATGCTCCGAAAGCCTGTTCCCCGTCATGATATTGTATTCAAGACCGTGAAGTACACGGCGGATATTATTCTTGTGAATGACCTCCGCATAGGCCGGATCGACCTCACAGAGACGATCGTACATGAAATCGATACCCTTCTGCTCCAGAGTATCCTCCAGCATGGTCTTTATCTCGGCTCTTCTTTCCTCATCATAATCAGTAAACTCGACGTCATAGAGCACCGACTGTATGTAAAAGCCGGTCCCGCCGGCTATGATCGGCAGCTTTCCCCTTGACAGGATATCATTGATGCAGTCCGTAGCCATTTGCTTGAAAACAGTCACATCAAATTCCCCGTCCGGGTCAAGTATGTCTATCAGATAATGCGGAACGCCTTTTTTCTCATCTTCCCTGATCTTGGCCGTTCCAATGTCCATTCCTCTGTATACCTGCATGGAATCGGCGGATATTATCTCTCCACCTATTCTTAAAGCAAGCTCCACGGAAAGAGCTGTCTTTCCGACAGCAGTCGGTCCCGTGATTATGATCAACGGCGGTTTCTGTACCATAAAAAACTCCTTAATGCTGCGTTTCCCTTACAGGATACGCTTAAACTTCTTTTCTATTTCCCTCTTTGTCACATCTATGATGATCGGTCTTCCGTGAGGACAGTTAAACGGATTTTCGGCTCTTAAGAGCTCTTTTAGAAGCTCCTTTGCCTCGGCTTCGGTAAGCTCGGTATTTCCCTTTACCGCCGCCTTGCATGCGCTTGTTGCTATCTTTTCTTTTATGCTCTTTATCACGTTGCCTTTTATGTCCTTTGAAAGCTCCTCTATGATTTCAAGGAACATGTCCCTTGCGTCTACGCCGTACAGGTTCAGGGGTACTTCGGAAAGCGCATATTCATGTCCTCCGAAATGCTCCGCAACAAATCCGTACTCAGCAAGCTCCTTTGCATACTGCTCTGCAACAGCCTCTTCACGTGCGGAAAGTGAAATGATCATCGGAGGTGACAGAAGCTGGGTGGACTTGTCGCTCCCGATTGTCTTCATGAACTTCTCATACAGTATCTTTTCATGTGCAGCATGCTGGTCAATAATATAGACGCAGCCTGCCGACTCTATTATCCAGTATGTTCCGAATATCTGTCCGACTATCCTGTATCCGCTTGAGAATACATTATTAAACTCCGATCTGGTCTCTATATGACGGTCCTCTTCAAAGAACGAAGCCTGTTTGTAGGTATACTCGGCAGGCTCTTCATTGACAAATGCTGCGGGCAGGGCGTCCTCCTGTGAGGATGCATTTTCCCTTTCGTTCGACGCTGTTTCCGAAACTACAGATATATTTTCCGAAGATACAGTTCCCTTATCATGCGCTCCGGATTCCGAGCCGCCTGTCAATGTGTCCTTACCTGAAACCGGATTTACTAAATTTCTGTCATATTGCGAATAATTAACAGAGCCCTTATCCTGACCCGAACCGTATTTATCTTTATAGGATGGTATCAGGTTCTTTCTGTCATCCGGTATTTCAGTCTTCTTCTCTGCATCAAAACCGGTTCCGTTCAGACTCGCATTCCTGCTGATATTTCCAGAGCTTACTCCGAAATCTGAACTCTGAGCGGCACCTCCGGGATCTGCGTTCACCCTCTCTCCGCCGGGTCCGACATTATATCTGTCAGAAGCGCTGAATGGAGTCCTTGCATATCCTGTATCCTTACTTTTAAGGTTGTTTTCAAACGGTTCGGGAACATATTTCTTTTTCTGCTCGGCGTCCTTCGCTGCCTGCTCGTTATCCTTTTCAGCCTTATGTATAAGCGCCTTCCCCGAAAGAGCCTCTGTTATGGCTGTATTTACCGCATTGTATACGGCCTCGGGATTTTCAAACCTGACCTCCTGTTTTGACGGATGCACATTTACATCCATGCTTGAAGGATCGATATCGATATACAGCGCCGTAAAAGGATATTTATGCTGCATAAGGAACGGCTGATAAGCGTCCTCGATCGCCTTGAACACTATCTGGCTCCTGATAAAACGCCCGTTTACAAAATAATTCTCCGTATTCCTGTTGCTGCGCACGACCACAGGTCGGCATATGCAGCCCGAAACACGGATATTCCTATTTCCGGTATAGTCTATCATTACTATCTCGGAAGCTATATCCCTTCCGTATATTCCGAAGATGATATCCTTCATCCTTGAGCTTCCGTTAGTGAAAACGATATTTCTCCCGTTATTTACATATTTTATGCTAACCTCGGGATGAGAAAGCGCAATCCTCTCTACAACCTCATTGCAATATGAGCCTTCGGTAGCGGAGCTCTTAAGGAATTTACGCCTTACGGGAACATATTTAAAAACATCACGTATGATAAAAGTAGTACCGTTAGGGGCGCCTATATCCTCAAAGCTCTTTTCCTCCCCGCCGCTTATAAGGTATCTTACGGCCGAGAAAGCATCCTTTGTCTTTGTGATAAGCTCTACATCCGCAACCGCAGCTATGCTGGCAAGAGCCTCGCCCCTGAAACCGAGCGAGGTAATATTCGAAAGATCCTCGGCGGTCTTTATCTTGCTTGTTGTATGCCTTATAAAAGCCACCTTAATGTCATCCCTGTCAATTCCGCTTCCGTTATCGGTTATCCTGATCAGATCGATACCGCCGCCCTTTATCTCTATGGATACGGACGTTGCACCGGCATCGATTGAATTTTCCACAAGCTCCTTTATTATCGACGCAGGTCTGTCTATAACTTCACCGGCCGCTATCTGGTTTATGGTACTCTTGTCAAGGATGTTGATCTTACTCATATTTCTCACCTGCCTACTTCTGTCTGTTCTTTAACTCTTCCTGCAGCTCCGAAAGCTTGTTCAAAGCCTGTATCGGCGTCAGCGTCATCAGGTCAAGCTCCCTTATATCATCAAGTATGTCATCATGCTTGCGTTCTGCAAAGAGGCTCAGTTGATTCTCCTCGAGATAATTTCTCGGCTTTGCCGTTTTATATTTATCGGCCACAGAACTGCTGCCTGTTTTTATCATCTCGCTGCGCTCGTGTGAATCTATATCGTTAAGACTCAGGACCTCAACTATCTCCTTTGCCCGTGAAAGTATATCCTCCGGCAGTCCCGCAAGACGCGCAACCTGTATTCCGTAGCTCTTATCGGCTCCGCCTTCGACTATCTTCCTTAAGAATATGATATCCTCGCCCTGCTCCTTTACGGCTATGCTGAAATTCTTAACACATCCGAGTTTTTCCTCCAGCTCCGTAAGTTCATGGTAATGAGTTGCAAACAGCGTCTTTGCGCCAAGCTTTTCCGGATCCGCCACATGCTCGACCACAGCCCATGCTATTGCAAGACCGTCAAATGTGCTCGTACCTCTTCCTATCTCGTCAAGGATCAGCAGGCTCTTTCCTGTAGCGTTCTTCATTATCTGTGAGACTTCATTCATTTCCACCATGAAGGTGCTCTGACCCGATGCCAGATCGTCGGATGCGCCCACACGTGTAAATACCCGGTCAACAAGTCCTATATCCGCCGAATCGGCAGGTACGAAGCTGCCCATCTGTGCCATAAGGACTATCAGCGCCGTCTGTCTCATATATGTGGATTTTCCGGCCATGTTGGGACCTGTTATGATCGCAACCCTGTTTGCCTTATCGTCAAGATATGTATCGTTTGCGACAAAATCCGAATCCCTTAAGACCTTCTCTACAACAGGATGCCTTCCCGCCTTTATATCTATTATCCCGTCCTCATTGAGTGTCGGCCTTACATATCCGTTTCTCTCCGCAACATATCCGAGCGAACAGAGGCTGTCGATATATGCGATCCTTTTTGCCGTCTTCTGGATCCTTACGATATTTGCCGCTATCTTTTCCCTTAGTTCTGTAAATATCTCATACTCCAGATTCACAAGCCTGTCCTCGGCGTGGAGTATCTTGTCTTCCAGTTCCTTTAATTCCTGCGTTGTATAACGTTCGGCCGTAGTCAGAGTCTGTTTTCTTATCCAGTTTTCAGGTACCATGTCCTTGTATGAGTTTGTAACCTCAAGGCAGTATCCGAATACCCTGCTGTATTTTATCCTTAAGTTCTTTATCCCTGTGGCGTCGCGTTCCCTTGCTTCAAGCTCTGCGAGCCAACTCTTTCCTTCCGTTTTCGCAGATCTGAGTTCATCCACTTCGGCGTTGTAGCCGTCCCTTATGATACCACCCTCTCTTATGCTTATGGGCGGATCGTCGGCAACAGTCTCCCCTATGGCCTCTTTAAGGTCTTCGAGCGTATCGGTCTCTTCACACAGCTCCTTTAACAGCTTTGAAGAAAATCCCGAAAGCACAGTTTTAATCGGAGCTATCATTGAAACCGAGGATGCAAATGCGATAAGATCCCTGGGATTTGCATTCCTGTAGCTTATCCTTCCCGCAAGCCTTTCAAGGTCATATATGGAATTTAAATATTCCCTTATCTCCTCACGGTCAAGGATGTTCTTGTTGAACTCTTCCACAGCGTCAAGTCTCTTCTCTATCTCGTCCTTTTCAAGAAGCGGCTGTTCCACCATGCTCCTGAGCATCCTGGCGCCCATGGCGGTGCCCGTCCTGTCAAGCACATTTAGCAGCGAGCCCTTTTTATTCTTGTCGCGCATGGTCTCGGTAAGCTCAAGATTCCTTCTCGTCTGGCTGTCGAGCAGCATGTATTTCCCGGAAACATACGGAACTATTGACGTTACATGGTCAAGGGATATCATCTGTGTTTCAAGTGCATATCTTAAAACCGCCCCGGCTGCTGCCTTCGCTGCGGGATAACTGTTTATCCCCATTTCCGAGCAGTCCCTGCATTTAAAATGGGATGAGAGCACACGCTCACATTTTACGGCATCAAAATAATCCGCTCCGACCGTTTCCACCATGACGTTAAGTTTTTCCTTTAAAGCCGCAAAATCAATGCCGCACATAAGAAAAGCCTCGTTGCAGATAAGCTCCGCCGGGGTAAGCTTGTATATCTCATCGTTTATCTTTGAAAGATCTTCAAATTCCTGAATAAAAAAATCACCCGTTGAAACATCAAGTGCAGCCAGCCCGTACATATCGTCACAGTAATAGACTCCCGCAAGATAATTGTTCCTGCTTTCATCCAGAGCCTGCGGATTGATGTTGGTTCCGGGCGTAACTACCCTTATGACTTCCCTTCTCACAAGCCCCTTTGCGGTCGCGGGATCCTCCGTCTGTTCGCAGATGGCAACCTTATGCCCGTTCTCAACGAGCTTTGTTATATAGCCCTCGCTGGAATGAAACGGTACGCCGCACATAGGCGCTCTCTCTTCCAGACCGCAGTTCTTACCGGTCAGCGTCAGTTCGAGTTCCTTGGATGCTATCTTTGCATCCTCAAAAAACATCTCGTAAAAGTCGCCCAACCGGTAAAAGATGATACAGTCGTTATACTGTTCCTTGATATTCAGATACTGCACCATAACAGGTGTCATTTCATTTTTCTGTTCAATCACGATTCTTCGCTCCACTCACCACTGTTCACATATCCGTCTGCGGCAATCTCTGCCGCATCGGTTATTTCTTTCTCGAAACCGAGAAGCTTAAGCAGAAGTATGGCATTCCTTGTTACCGCCCTTCCGTCTTTAAGCTTGTAATCGAATTTTACTCCGTCGTCCTCTACCTTTTCCTCAAAATGATAGAGCTTAAACGATTTCTGAAGGATATAGGTCAGCTCTATATCATGAGTCGCCGCAAACAGCATGCAGTTCCTTTTTCCTATATAAGAAAGGATCTTCGAGGATGCGGCTATCCTCTCTAACGTATTTGTTCCTCTCAGCACTTCGTCGATGAATATCAGGAGCGGCACATCTTCATTCAAGCTGTCGCAGATCCTCTTCAATGATTTTATCTCCACGATATAATAGCTCTCACCGTCGGAAAGGTTATCCGTAAGCGCCATCGATGTCATACACTTGAAGAAGCATGCCCTGTAGGAATCGGCCATTACCGTATGTATGCTCTGCGCAAGTATCGAGTTGATCGCGATCGTTTTGATGAAGGTCGACTTACCCGACGCGTTTGAACCGGTGAGCAGTACATTTCCGTCCTCGTCAAAGCTGTTCCTTACCGGATCTATGATCATCGGATGGAATATGCTCTGTGTATGTATGCCTTTAGTGCCCCTGTCAAGCTCGGGAACACACCACCTGTGCATAAGCTTTCGGAAGGATGCTGCAGCCGTCATCGCATCAAGAAGACCGATAATGGAATACATCTTATCGAAATCGTCCTTCCTGTTCTTGAGCTTTGTAAGCATGGTATTGAACCTGATAAGGTCAATATGCGTCGCCATCCTAAAATAATCAAATACAACCTCAAGGATGTTTCCGTTACTGTTCCTTGAAACTATGATGCCGGCTCCCCTTGTTACATCCTTAAACTTCTTTCTCTGTTCAAGAAGCTCGTCAAGATAGGGCTTTAAAACTTCGTTGTCAATACTCCCGAGTCTGCCGCAAAGATCAAGCGTTCTCAGGATATAGGCAACTACAGAATAATAGTTTTCTATTTCTCCCTTACGCTTGAAATACGATAAAACATTATAAAAGAATACGCCGAATGTAGCCATCAGCCCGCCCACGGGATTAAAAGATATGAGCGCGATGGAGCCGAAAAGGAGCAGCAGGCACAGATAATGCTTGATATTGCTTTCCTCTTCCAGCTTATTAAGGCAGCTTAGGTATTCATATACCGAAACGTTGCGCATTTTCCCGACAGCGTTCAGTTCTTTCTGCAGTCTGACACGCACCTCTTCATTTTCCGAGAAAAGCTTTATCAGCTCCTCACGCTTTTCAAGCTCCTCATTGTCAAGCACCGGAGTCCTCATAAGATAGTAAAGGTATTCCTCACCTATAGAGCTCTGCGTTGCGCATGCAGTGATGAACACCCTGTCCATGTCAAGATCGTGCCATGTGATATCGTCGATGACCGTATGCTTCTTATCCTCCGGGTATTTTTTCCTCATTTCCCTGAAATAATACCCGATGGATACGTATTTTTCCTGTGTATATTCAATTTCCGGAACAAGTCCGAAATTCTTCCTTATCATCTGTTCGGCAGCCTTTTCCGCTTTTTTCTGCATATAATATCCACCCGCAAAAAACAGAACGATGACCGCCGCTGTGCCGATGACAAACTCCATGATAGTACCTTCTTGTCCCAATATATTGTGGTGTTAAATTACACTAATCAGATTATTATACATTATTTTGTAAAGGATGTCAAAACTTTTCTTTATAAGTTTCAATCACTGATCACAAGTCCTTCGATCCTTGCCTTTACCGCAAGCTGAACCCTGTTTTTGTAGCCCGTCTTTAACAGCAGGTTGTTTATATGGAAATTAACCGTAGTGGGGCTTATGAAAAGCTTCTCTGCAATCTCCTTGTTTGTCGCACCGGTAGTAAGTTCCCTTAACACATCAAGCTCCATTCTTGTAAACTCTATGCTCTTTGCGTTTCCTATCGTAAGCTCCGGAGTTGTGTCGGGATAAATATGTTCACCCTTCATCGTGCGCTCCATTACAGAAAGTATCGGAACCTCCTGAAGCTCCTTGTACCAAAAGCTTTCAACGCCTATCTCCCTCGCCTTATCCATGTATGAAACCTCGGGCATGGAAGTGATGATTATTATCTTTATCTCGGGCTTCATTTCCTTTATCCTTCTGGCTGCCTCAAGCCCGTTGATGCCGCCTACCATGACTATGTCCATCACAACAAGATCGACACTGTGGGACATGCAGAACTCGACCGCGGTCTCACCGTCCTTTAAGGTGGCTACAAGCTCAAATTCTCCCGCCTCTTTGATGAAATAAGAGAAAAACTGCCTTGTTATGTTCTGATCGTCAACTATAACTACCTTTGTCATTTTATTCTCCCTCCTTTGGCAGGAGCACACATACGGTAAATTCTTCACCGTATTCAGCATGCAGATTCCCACCGATCCTTTCTATCGCCTTTTTCAGATTTGTAAGTCCACCGCCCGCTTCTATCGGCCGGTCGGGTACAATACCGTTGTTGCTCACTCTTATGTCATAATGACCTTCCGTATCTTTAACCATGACATTCAGCCTGTTTCCCTTGCCGTGCCGGAGTGCATTTGTCGCACAGGTACGCAAGGTAAGCACCAGCAGATGCTTAAGCTCATCCTCCTGCGGAAGATCACCCTTTATCCTTGTCTCAAGTCCCATGGTCCTTATATCCTTAAGCACCACTGAGTAATCGTCATTGATATCCAGATCCTCTTCATCCTTTAACAGCATGGCGTTCAATTTCCACTGCTTTAGTATTTCGTGCCCGAGTTCTTCATCGGGAACGCTCAGATATCGTCTTGACATCAGAAGAGTCTTTCCCCACTCATCATGCACCATGCTCTTTGTCTCAAGGATTTCCTTTTCCGCAGTCATGACTTCTATCGTCGAATTAAGGGTCTTTAATCTCTCGTTAAGCTTGTCCGCCTTCTCCTGCTCTTCTTTTAAACGTTCGTGGAGCAGCTGTTCTTCGGAGACGTCGGAGGCTATTATCTCTATAAGCTTATGACGGTTCATCCTGCAGATGTTCTTCCTGAAGCTGTAAAGCTTTCCGTCCGGAAGCTTTACCAGAGCGCTCTCTGCTTCGTCGTTCCCGTCTTTAGCCTTTTCTTTCCCGTCTGTCCCGTCTCTGTTGATATCAAGCTCACTCAGCTTCTTCCAGAAATCGGCTCCGTTATATATCTTTTCGCCCGTTATCTGTTCGGCAAGGGAATCCATCTCCTTGTTCACAAGCTTTACCAGTCCCTGCGGCCAGTAAAAGAGCACTCCCTCCGGGACCGTATCCATGCCTTCCTTTATCGAGGCCTTCGAAATATGCTTCTGTTTTTTCCTCGAGACAAATATCGTCGTGATCGCCGCGACCACGGTGACAAGTCCCTGCATCAGGAAAAGCCTCTGAACCTCCGAACTGAAACCGTTATCCCAGAAATCGTTCGGAAGCTCAGTTTTCAGTTCCATGAACATCTGCCAGATAACAAATTCTATGATAGTTATGAGAAGCATTGACAGGCTGTAGCCGGCCTTATGTCTCTGTATCAGTACGCTTACCGATACATAGAGCAGAACCAGCAGTACAATATGCGTTTCTAAGATCACAAGCCCAAGTATGATCAGACCGGCACTCATATCAGACCACCTCCTTAACAAAACGGAGGAAAATTCCTTCCTCTTCATTAAGGATCTCGACCTTTACACCCTGCGGCTTATCCTTGAAATCGTCCATTGACGCTATCCTTGTCGGCGTATCCATCAGGATATCCATCTTCAGTCCCTTTTCTCCCGAGAGGATGCAGGATATAGTCCTTACATCCGGAACCGCCATTTCAACCGCCCGTTCAAAGAAATCATATGCATAAAGGATATCTTCGCCCTTGCATTCAAGCTCGGTCCTGTTGCCGCTTACCATGCAGTCAACGCCGTTTCCCGAAAGATTTTCGAGGGACTCCCTTATGGCCATTCTCAGTTCTTCAAGCTTAAGCTTTCCGTATTGCTCGTTAAGTATCGTAAGATTGCTTATCCTCTTAACGTATGCTCCGAAAACGGTACAGCTCTTTATGCCCTCGGCCATGTCAAGCTCTTTTTTCTCGATCTTATCGATTATCATGTTTATGCTGTTAAGCTGAGGACGGATTTTCTCCGAAATCCTGTCGTACAGCCTTGTTCTCGTCTCTATGCTCTGCTTTTGGGACTTTATCTCGTTTTCCATCTCTAAGAGGCTGTTCTCCTCAGACAGAAGCGATACCGCCTCCGCAAGCCTGTCGTTAAGGCTGTTAACCGCAGAGTGGTCCTCAACCCAGAGCATGGTCCCGCCGGCTATCTTCTTTCCTTTTATCCTGTGGTTCTTATCCGGGACAATTATCTCACCGTCGGCCGCCTGCTTTATCTCTTTTCTCATAACTACTACGGCGTCGTTTGCCATATATCTGATATTACCGTTCGAATCGGCTATGATCGCACCCATCTGAGTCATCCTGAACATATCGTCATAGTCGCTGTTTGAAGCAATAAGTCCGATCCTCATGCACGATTCCCAGACGCCGATGAATATGAAGGAATATATCTCTTCGAAATTTAACAAAGGCTTTCCTTTTATCTCCAGGAATTCTCCTCCGTTAAAAAAGCATACGAGAACCGCGCCGTAACCTATTCCCGCTATGATGATAGGCACCCACCAGAGCTTTCTCGCAGATGAATTCCTGCATCTTACGACCAGCACGACAAGCCCTGCAAGCGTAAGTACGACGCACCATGCCATGAGCACTATATAGCCCGGTCCGTAAGAATATTCCTGAACGGTCTCGTTATATTCCTTTATGTCGAATACCAGCATGTGAAAGTCATTGAGCATTATGAAAAACTGCAGTGCAAAGCACAGGAATATCAGAAAGCTCTCAAGCCTGCTTCCCTTGTATTCCTCGCTTTTTCCCGTTCTTAGGGCCAGGAAGAGCGATATCATGGGTATCATTGTTATAGGAAAGAAATAGAAATAGAACAGCATCCTGTTAAATACCGGATAACCGTTCAAATATACTTCCCTGACAATCTCTATGATATACAGAAGGATAAGTATGAAGCCTCCCATCGTAAGGTATTCCCTTATCCAGCCGACCGTAACCCTGCTTCTTACCGTAAATATCCAGACAAGGATTATCCCCGAAAACAAAAACGAGCTTATGCCGTTTACCGGAAACTCCTCAGGAAAGAACAGATGCCCTGCAGCAGTACCTGCAAATGCGGCCAGAAACAGAAATATATAAAGCTTTGATTTTCTGCTTAAGTGTGGCATGATCTCTCCTTTCCGGATAAAGATATCCAAAATACTCCGATAATATACTAACATAAAAAAAATAACCTGTCAACGTGACAGGTTTTGTTATAAATTTGAATTTTCGATAAAAAATCCTAAGCTTGGCGCCAATCCACAGAAGAGTGTTCGTTGGTTTTGTCGCGCATGAACAGCTCGACAACGGCCTCCTGAACATTCTTGTTGTTGAACAGTATGTCGTAAACCTTTGAAACGATGGGCATTTCAACGTCATATTTTTCGGAAAGGGCTTTTGCGGCCTTAGCGCAGTAAACACCCTCGACTACCTGCTTAACCTCTTCCATGGCTTCGGGAACGCTCATTCCCTTACCTATAAGATATCCGGCATTCCAGTTCCTTGAATGATGCGAGGTTGCTGTAACAAAAAGATCTCCGACACCCGAAAGCCCGCAGAGCGTCTCTATGTTTGCGCCCATCTTCTTTCCAAGCCTGCTTATCTCGGCTATGCCTCTTGTCATAAGAGCGGCCTTTGTATTATCGCCGTATCCGAGTCCGTCCGACATGCCGGCTGCCAGAGCTATGACATTTTTAAGCGAACCACCGAGCTCAACGCCTATGACATCATCACTTGTATATACACGGAAGGTCTGTGTCATAAAGATATCCTGTATCTTCTTAGCAGCCTCCTCCGACGCCGATGCAACAACAACGGTCGTGGGTATCAGACGGCTTACCTCCTCCGCATGGCTCGGACCGCTGAGAACTGCGGTAGTCGCCTGAGGTATCTCCTCACTTATGATATCGAGAATGGTATCAAGGGTCTTCTCTTCGATACCCTTTGCAACATTTACAACAAGCTGTCCCTTTTGTATATAGGGTGAAACAAGCTTTGCGGTGTCTCTAACATAGGGTGATGCCACAGCAAAAACAATAAGATCCGGGTTGCAGTTCTTCACCGCATAAACTTCGTCAAGCGTAAGCTCCACCGATTCCGGAAGCTCTGCTCCGGGAAGGTTCTTTATGTTTTTTCTGTCTGCCTTTAAAGCTTCTATCTCGCTTTCAATCTTAGACCAGAGCACAACCTTTGTTCCCTTGTTTGCCAAGAGGATCGTAAGCGCAATACCCCATGTACCGCTTCCTAATACTGATACTGTCATTATACCTATGCCGGATCACCGGCCCTCCTTTATAATATTAATTGGCAGTTCTGCCTTCCTCGTGTTTTTTCTGTCCTATCTTGTTTTCCGTACCGTTCATAAGCCTTACTATATTCTGCCTGTGCTGGAAAAATGCCATGATGGTGTACAGACACGAAACAATGACGATAGCCGGATAATACTCTTTATCCGTAAACCTTATCGCGTTCCATACAGGGAACAGTGTAAGTATCGTAAGCGAACCTACGGAAACATACTTTGTGATAAGCACGATCGCGGCGAAGATCGGTATGCCGAACGGAAGTATCAACGGATCGATCGCTACAAACACACCGGCGGTTACGGCTATTCCCTTTCCTCCGTGGAATTTCAGCCACACCGGGAAATTATGTCCCAAAACGCATCCGAACCCGACTATCAGTTCAAGCAGCTTTACTCCGGGTTCGTCCTTATATATTACAAGCCCGACCAGAAGCACTACCAAAAGGGCTTTAAGGAAATCGCCGATAAAGGTTATGATACCGGCTTTCTTTCCCAGAGTCCTGAACGCGTTTGTCGTTCCGGCATTTCCGCTTCCCATCTCGCGGATATCAACATGATTTAACAGTCCTATCACATACCCTGTCGAAAAGCTCCCGACAAAATATCCGAGGACAATGCAAATAATGATCTGCAGTGCCATATTAACTCTCCTTTATTTCCTTCCCGATCAGTTCTTATTCTCGTTTCTTTCCCTGATAAAGAACTTTAACGAAGTGCCGGAGAAACCGAATGCCTCTCTGATCTTATTCTCGATATATCTCTGATACGAGAAATGGAAAAGTTCCTTATCGTTACAGAATATGACAAATGTCGGAGGCTTGATGCCTGTCTGTGTAATGTAGTAAAGCTTAAGCCTCTTACCCTTATCTGTAGGCGGCTGCTGAAGAGCTACGGCCTCGGTCATTATCTCATTCAAAACACCGGTCTTTACTCTTAGGCTCTGGTTCTCAAGCACCACGTCGATCGACTCAAAAAGCTTGGTCACACGCTGCCCGGTAAGCGCCGAAATGAAAAGTATCTCGGCATACGGAATGAAGGACAGTATCCTGACTATCTCATCGCGATAGCGGTACATTGTCTTGTCGTCCTTTTCTATCGCGTCCCATTTGTTTACGGCGATAATAATTCCTCTGCCGCGCTCATGGGCAATGCCTATGATCTTTGCATCCTGTTCGGTAACTCCCTCAACAGCATCTATCATGAGGATCACGACATCCGACTTTTCTACGGCCGAAACCGTCCTGATGATCGAATACCTTTCAAGGTCCTCCTTTATCTTACTCTTTCTTCTAAGTCCTGCGGTATCCACAAAGATATAATCCTTGCCTTCATATCTGATCTCTGTATCGATCGCATCCCTTGTGGTTCCCGCTATATCGGAAACGATGCATCTTTCCTCACCGGCAAGGCGGTTGATCAACGAAGACTTTCCGGAATTAGGACGTCCTACGATCGCGATCCTCGGGCGTTCATCCTCTTCCTCGGTCTCGTCACTCTCCGGAAAATGCTTTATGACTTCATCCAGAAGCTCTCCGAATCCGAGCTTTCCCGAAGATGCTATCGGGATGGGCTCACCTATGCCCAGATTGTAGAACTCGTATACATCGGCCTCAAGCTGCTTAAAATCGTCAACCTTGTTTACTGCCAGTACAACAGGCTTCTTTGAACGCCTCAGCATATCCGCAACGTTATAATCCGAATCGACAAGTCCCTGTCTTACATCTACCAGGAATATGATAACGTCCGCCGTATCTATGGCTATCTCTGCCTGTTCCCTCATAGACTTTAGTAAGATATCGTCGGTCTTGGGCTCTATTCCGCCGGTATCTATCAATGTGAAGCTGCGGTTAAGCCATGATGTGTCCGCATAAATCCTGTCGCGGGTAACTCCCGGATAGTCCTTTACTATCGCTATCTGCTCTCCCGCAAGTGCGTTAAAGAGCGTGGACTTTCCGACATTCGGTCTCCCGACTATGGCTACTATCGGTTTACTCATCTGTTTCCTCCGTACCGGTACAGATACCGGATCAATCTATCTCATATTTGTTTAGTTCATTCGAATAATAATCCCGTTCGTAATCCTTCATAAACGATCCCACGAACGCTGACCCACTCGATTTTACTATACGAACCTTCTTTTGTAAAGCTTTTTCAAAATTTTCCAGTGTCATATCATCCAAAAAGATGTCTTCGCCGCTTTTTAAGGTGGCACAGGGCAGCAGTATAAGCGAATCCCGCTTCTTGTCCTCCTCAGGTTCATTTTCAAGGATTTCCCGCATCTGCCTTAAAATATCACCACCCGTAAGAAGGCCGGTCACATCGATATCATGACCGAAGAAGTCGTTTACTATCGGATGTACTCTTATTCCGTCAAGGCCGAATTCCTCGGTGAGCCTGTCCGCAAGCATCTTTATGGTGGAATATGCGGCACATCCGGTTATCACATGGAATACCGTGTCCTTAAGGAACTCCCCGACATGTTCGTATTCCTGCCCATCATCATAAATTTCACCGGTTTCCGGTCCTTCACCGGTTCCCTGACCGTTATCGGCATCTGCACTGCAGCTTTTTATGTACTCTATCTCGTCCTCAACCTCATCTATCATGGACCTGAGCATACCGACACCGTTTTCTATCTGGGGAAAGCCCTCATATTCCTCAAGAGGCGGGATGGGTCTTCCTGCTCTTAAATACCACTCATCCGAGGCATATATTATCCTGGAACCGTATTTTTTTAAGAAATACTTTTGTTTCCTTTCTATCTGACAGAGCACCTTTTCCGCATCATCTTTTGTAAACGGCTCAAGCTCGCACAGTCCTTCCCTGAACCTTGTAAGCCCTACGGGTACTATCGACATGCTTTTGAACGAAGGAAGATACTGTTCTATGTCATTCATAGTCCTCTCAAGCTCTTCGCCGTCATTATAGCCCTTACATAAAACAACCTGCCCGTTTATCTCAAGCCCCGCCTCACAAAAGGTCTTAAGGTGTCTTAAAGCATTTCCCGCAAATCGGTTATGCAGCATCTTGCATCTAAGCTCGGGATTTGTTGTATGTATGGAAACATTTATAGGGGACAGCTTGTAAAAGCATATCCGCTCGACATCCCTGTCGCTCATGTTCGTGAGCGTCACATAATTCCCCTGAAGGAAGGAAAGCCTTGCGTCATCATCCTTAAAATACAAAGTCTCCCTCATGCCCTTGGGAAGCTGGTCTATAAAACAGAATATGCATTTATTATGGCAGGATCTGTAATCATCCATCATCCCGGACTCAAACTCCAATCCCAGATCCTCATCATAATCTTTTTCTATCTCAAACTCCCAGAACTCACCGGTTTTTTTGCTTATGACTCCCAGGATAAGTTCCTCGTCATTCTGCAGGAAGCGGTAATCGAATATATCTTCAATCTCCTTCCCGTTTATGCTCACGACAATATCACCCGGTTCAAGCTCAAGCTCCTCGCCAATTGAACCCGGAAGCACGCGGGAAATGACATGTCCTGTTTTGTTTCCTTTGCCTTTTTGCTTATTTCTTTCCATCTTTTCTTTCCGTAGTACCGTTATTTCAGGATCTCGTCAATCGTAGAAACAGTACTGAACGCACCCTTGTTCTTTGCGATTATATCCTTTATCTTTGTAAGCTCGAAATAGTTTACGTAGCAGATAAGAGTCTTGTTCTCACCTGCGATCGCGCCGTAAGAATCCATGATAGTACAGGTTTTGTTAAGCTCCTGCTTGATAGCCTTTACAATATCATCGGGATTTTTCGTTATTATGGTAACCTGCTTTATCGCTTCAAAATGATCCGTAAAGTGGTTTATGATCGATGTCGCTACAACGTAAACCAGCAGGCTCATGAGCGCGGCGTTTCTGTTTATCAAAAGAAATACGGCCGCATAAACACACGCGTTAAATCCTATCAGCATATATGTCATGCTGAAGTTCCTTCCGGTTATGTCCGAAAGCTTCTTAACTACGATGTTCGCAAATATCTCAGATCCGTCGATACATCCGCCGCTCTTAAGTATTATGGCAAGTCCCGCGCCGAGTATCGCACCTCCGAAAACAACCGCAAGGAAATGCTCGGTGTTAAGCTCGAACGGGATTTCTTCAAATATCGTAAGCCCTACGGTATATACAAGCGATCCGATCAGTGCCTTTATGCCGAATTTCTTTCCGAGAATGACGGTCCCCAGGATAAGGAAAGGTATGAATACCATTGCCACACACAGCGAAAGGTTAATTCCCGAAAGCTTGTTTATGATTATGGCTATGCCCGCCGTTCCGTAATCTATCGCATCGTTCGGTATCAAAATACATACTACGGAAAAGCTTGCCATCAATGCTCCCACGGAGATGAGCAGGCATGATAAAACCTCTTCAATCTTTTTTCCCATAACGTATTTCCTCTGTTGATCTTCCGTTCTTTACTTTTTGAATATAAAGCCTACGTTTACGCCTCTTTCCGAGCCGTGAAATCTGTGTGAGAACAGCATATCGGGATGGCATTTTGTACAATATCCGCTGATCTCTATGTTAGCCTCGGAAACTCCGGCATTTTTTAGATTGATCCTGTTTGCCTCCCAGAGATTTAAGAGATATTTGTCATCCTTTCCGGATACCGGACGCACAACCGGCAGTCCTGATGAACCGTCCGCCTGATATTTTTCTTTAAAAGGAAGTGCGACATCAGCGCTTACCTCATAGCAGTCCGCACAGATGGATGGGCCTATGACGGCTTTTATATCTTTGGGCTCGGTTCCGTAAGCTTCCTTCATCGTTATAAGAGCCGATGAAACAATATCGTTAAGCGTTCCCTTCCAGCCGGCATGTACAGCGGCTATCGCTTTTCTTTCAACATCGGCAAGGAATACGGGTACGCAGTCGGCGCCCAAACAGTACAGTACAACCCTGCTCTCATCCGTTACCTGCCCGTCTATCTCTTCCTCACAGCCCGGCTTAAATACCCCGCAGCCGCAGTCATCCTTTCCGACTGCTCTCACATTTGTGGTATGGCACTGGTGCGGCATTACTACCTCTTCGGGAAGAAAACCGGCGGATTTCCCGAAACGTCTTATATTCTCATGAACTGCCCCGGGATCGTCCCCTCTTGCAAAGCTCATGTTCATTGTTGCGCAGCAGCCGGTGCTCACGCCGCCAATCCTCGTTGAAAACCCGCAACCCAGCCAATCAAGCCCCTCAAGGCTTTTAAAGCTTAAGTAAGGGACTGTGTCCTCATTTTCGATATATGTATGTAAATTCAGTTCTCTTTTATTCAACCGTCTCTCCTTATCACATCAGAATACAACCTCAAATGCATTTTTTATTACCGAGATATCCTTCCCGAGTATCGAGACCACATCAAACCTTACGGGATAATCCTCCGGAAGGCCGTGCTTGTTCATATAGAAAACAGCGCTTCTTGTGATCCTTTTTATCTTTCTGATATCAACCGCTTCCTCAGGGAAACCGTTTTCGATATTCTCCCTGTATTTTACTTCAATGAAACAGAGATACCCGTCCTCCTCGGCTATTATGTCTATCTCTCCGGCTTTGCAATAGAAGTTTTTCTCTATGATCCTGTAACCGGAATTTGTCAGATACAATTCAGCTTCATATTCATTTTCAAATCCGACCTGTCTCTTATTCATCCTCTTCTCTCTTACTGCATATCCATCTTCTTCTTGATCGCGTCAACCCTGTCTACAAACATAAGGACTTCAACAACGGCCTCATACAATTCCGGCGGGATATAATCCCCGAAATCAAGTCTTGATAAGGTTTCTGCGAGCTTGGAATCATGATGCAGCGGTACATTCGATTTCTTAGCCTCTTCTATGATCTTCTCGGCAAGATATCCTTTTCCCGTTGCAATGATCTTCGGTGCCTGATCGCCCGGCTCAAACCCGAGCGCCACCGCCGTCTTTATCTTCTTGACCATTCGAAATCCTTTCTTTTGTCAAAGTCACCTCGAAAACACTTTCAGCGTTTCCTCGGTAACAAAACGATGCTCCGCATCTTCTGTTTTGTTATATATGCACAAACGATCTCCTGTGTATGGGCGTCATCCCCAGTTCTTTTATTGCCGCAATATGGGCAGCGGTCCCATAACCCTTATTTCCCGCAAAATCATACCCGGGATAAACCTTATCCATTTCCGTCATGAGCCTGTCCCTGGTTACCTTTGCGATTATGCTTGCAGCAGCTATGGAAATGCTCTTTGCGTCACCCTTTATGATGGCAATCTGTTTTATATCGGTATCGGGAATGTGCTCTGCGTCAACGAGCAGAATATCCGGCACTACCTTTTCCCCGGTCCTCGGATCCTTCAGATCTGCTATTGCCTTTCTCATAGCGCTGTGTGTCGCCTTCTTTATGTTTATCTCATCAATTACCTCGTTGCTCTCGGAACCCAGTCCCACTGCAACCGCTTTTTCCATTATCACATCATAAAGCTCTTCACGTTTCTTTTCCGAAAGTTTCTTGGAATCATTAAGATACAGGATTTCTTCATTTTTCGGAAGTATGACGGCAGCAGCCACAACCGGTCCCGCAAACGGACCACGTCCTACCTCGTCAATGCCGCATATAAAACTATACTCAGCATACCTGTATTCAAACTCCTTCATCATCTCTATGCGGTCCCGCTCAGCCTCAAGCTTTGCAAGCCGCCTCAGTTCCGTCTCCTCTTTTTTAGTCATGACTAAAGCCCCCATTTTATCGTTTTTCGGTATCATATTTAAATATTGATACTGTTTATGGCTCCTCAAGAGTTATTTTTCCGAGCTTCAGACTCCTGAAATCATCTATCAGAAGCTTTGAAGTTTTTAGCAGATCGACTTCCGCTCCCTTTTTAAGACATCCTCTTATCCGTCCTATTTTTTCCATGATCTCCGCCGGATCCCCGCTGTCCTCTATCGTATCCTTTACTTCTTCCTCTCCCTTTTCACGCGTAATGCAATATCTTGCATCGAGAACTCCCGGGTATTCTTTCTTTAGTATCCCGATAAGCTCATAAGCCATATCCTCAGGGAACAGAATATCGTCATTTATCGAACCGATGAATGCGATATGCAGTCCCGTACTCCTGTCCTCAAACTTAGGCCACAGGATACCGGGTGTATCAAGAAGCTCCACATCCTTGCTAAGCCTTATCCACTGTTTACCCGTAGTTACTCCCGGCTTGTTACCAGTCTTTGCGACAGCCTTCCCGGCAAATGAATTTATGAATGTAGACTTTCCTGAATTGGGTATGCCCGCTATCATGGCTCTGAGCGGTCTGTTAAGTATTCCCTTTTTCCTGTCGCGTTCTATCTTTTCGGCACAGGCCTTTTTTATTATCTCGGTCGTAGCCTTAACTCCGGCTCCGTTTTTGGAGTTCACCGCATTTACAAAAAAGCCTTTTGACTCGTAGTAGTTTTTCCACATCTCGGTCTTTTTCGGATCCGCCATATCGGCTTTATTGAGCAGCAATATCCTTGATTTTCCTTTTGCCATCTCATCTATATCGGGATTTTTGCTGCTGAAAGGTATCCTTGCGTCAAGTATCTCTATGACAACATCTATCAGCTTGATGTTCTCCTGCATCATCTTCTTGGCTTTCGCCATATGTCCGGGATACCAGTTGATGTTTGAGTTATCATATCCCTTTACGTTATCGGTCTTGGACATCATTACCACCTTTACCGTGTTTAACACTGTTAAATTTCTTCCGGATGTCTTTATCCGTTTATGATCTTCAGCTGCTTTTCAACACCCTGAAGATGCTCCTGACATTTCTGAGCAAGCTCGCTTCCCTCGGTATAAAGCTTTATTGATTCATTTAAGGGAATGTTCTTCTCCGAAAGCCTGTTGTTTATCTCTTCCATTCTTAAAAGAGCGGCGTCTATGTCAAATGCATCAACTTCTGCTTCCTGTTCATTTCCTGTTTTCTTTGCCATACCGTTCTCCTTATTCCTTTATTCTTTTATCATAAACTTCCCACATTGTATATCGAAGTTTTACTGTCATCCTGAGAACTTAAGCCCGAAGGATCTTGTTATCATCAGGAACTACACATGAAACCTTAGTCTCGATCATTCCGTCATGTATCCTTATGTTTAAACTGTCGCCGATGCCGACTTCTTCAACCGTCTCAACAGGCTTTTCATCCTTAGTGATATATCCGAATCCGTTTATCAGCTTTGCGGTCGGGGATAATCCGTTGAGCCTCGCCAAAAGCACCTCAAAGCTGTGTTTCTTTTCCTCAAAAACTCTTTCCATCCCGATCCTTATCGAATCCTTTAAGGATGCCGTCCTGTCACCCGCTTCAGAAAGTTTCTGCAATATGTTCATTCTCATGAATTCTTTAAGGGAACTAAGCTTTTCTAAGCGTTCGTTAAACATATGGACCGGACTGTTCTGCTCCAATACGGCTTTTTTCTCCTTCAGCTGCAGCCTGCGCTCATCAAGGATACTGCGCATATTGTCAAGAATACCCTTTTTCAGATACCTGACCCTGTCGAGATCCACCATTACATTCGGTATGGTCTCTTCAGCCGCCTCCGACGGAGTTGCCGCACGCTTGTCGGCAACATAATCTATCAGTGTCCAGTGTCCTTCGTGTCCCACAGCGGAAATGATGGGCGTTGTTGCTTCATATACCGCTCTTGCAATGGCCTCGTCGTTATATACCATCAGCTCCTCATCGGAACCTCCGCCGCGCCCGACGATTATGGAATCGAGACCCATCCGGTCAAGCTCCTTTATACCCTTCGTTATGGTACCCGCCGCATCCGCTCCCTGCACGGTAACATGGTAAAGCACAAGCTGTATGTACGGATTCCTTTTTGACGCTATCTTGCAGATATCCTTTATCGCCTGACCGTTTTTCGAAGTAATGATACCAACGTTTTTCGGATGCTTCGGTATCAGCTTTTTATGTGCCTCATCAAAAAGACCTTCAGCCTGCAGCTTAGCTTTAAGCTTCATCAATGCGAGGTTTGCCTTACCGTCTCCGATATTCTCGATGCTGCTGACAATAAGCTGTGTCCTTCCGCCCTCTTTATAGTACTCAAGACTTCCGCAAAGTGCGACCTGCTGTCCTTTTTCAAGCTTGAATTTCAAAGCCGTCAGCGCCGTACCTTCCCACATGACACAGGGAAGTATCGCATTTTCATCCTTTATGGCGAAATAGTAATGTCTTCCGTGATGTCCGTCAAAGTTTGTTACCTCACCCTTTACCATGATAAACCTGAATTCATTTGTTGCATTCACGATCTCGGAGATCATGGTATTTATTTCGGAAACCGTCCTGTATTTGTAAAACGGATCCGATACATCAGCCTTTAATCCGCTGTAAGAAGTCTCGGCCTTAAGCTTAGGCTTTTTCTGTTCCTCGGATTTATCAACAGGAGCATCATACCAGGCTTTTAAACCTTCAGGCAACTCTTCGCCGTCATAATACCAGTATTTACCGAGGGCAAACCATTTCGCCCCGAAGCTTTTTGCCTGTTCTTTTTCATTAAAAGGTACGTTTAATCTGAAAAAAGCCATTCCTGCTCCTTTATACCCTTATGTCATTTACTCTTTTTATTCAGCGTACTGATGAAGCTGAATCCGTTCGTCTTTATCCATGCCTTGCCTACAATCTCTTCCCTTGCGACGTTCCCCATTGAAGTGAAACGGCTGTCCTCACTTGAGTTCCTGTTGTCCCCGAGTACAAAAAATTCGTCTTCATCCAGAACTATCTGATTTCTTGCAAGTCCGTCAGCATTCATCTTATCGGTTTCTATAGGTTCATCAAGCTTTTCACCGTTTATATAAACATATCCGTCTATGATCTGAACCGTCTCGCCCGGAAGCCCGATCACGCGTCGTATATAATAATAGCTGTGTTCCTTACCGTCACGTTTAAAAACTATCACGTCAAATCTTTCGGGATCGTCCTTCTGATAGCTTGTAAGATTTATCAATACCTTGTCGCCGTCGGAAAGCGTGCCTTCCATAGCCTTTCCGACCATAACCGTCCTCTCGACACAGTATGTTGTAAGATACCATGCAGCAATAACTGCGGCAGAGAGTATCAAAAGCCACAGCAATGTTTTCAGTACGATCTTGATTATCTTGTTCCTTGTTTCTTTACGGTTGTAATCAAGATCAAATTGCAAATCGAATTCCAAAATCTGCCTCCGTATATTTTATACATTATCATGATTTTCAATAAATCAAGTTATTTTTGTCAGCCTGCATATATTGCATTATTACCCTAATATACTATTATATATCAAAAATGAAATAATATCAATCCAAAATCAAAAAAAACAAAAAAAGGGTTTTGTTTTTTTGTAAGTTGTGTTATAATGTTATAAATGTGTTTTACAGAAGGTATTTTTTTGCAGGAGGGTTTACTTTATGACTTTTGAAGAACTGGTTAAATACGCCAGAGACAACGAATGTTCCGACATTCATATCACTGTCGGCACGAATCTCGCCATCAGAAGATTCGGTACACTTATGATCCTTGACGACGTTCCCACAGCTGACGAGTCCAGAGAGATGATCTACTCCATACTTGATGAGGAACAGCGTAAGTACGTCAGCACCGGTAAGGATCTTGACGTCGGTGTCATGCTTCCGGGCGGCAACCGTATCCGTGCCAATATTTATCATCAGAGAAATAATCTTGCAGCGAGTATCCGTCTTTTCCAGAACAAGATCCCGACCTTTGAAGAGCTCGGTCTTCCTTACGCAGTTAAGGATATGGCTAATACTCCCCGTGGTCTTATCCTTGTTACCGGTCCTACCGGTAGCGGAAAGTCTACAACACTCGCTTCTATCGTAGAATATATTAATTCGACCACATCACGTCACATCATGACTATCGAGGATCCTATAGAGTACGTTTATCCTCATAACAAAGCCATGATCCATCAGCGTGAGGTAGGTAAAGACGTTGAAACCTTCTCGGGTGCCCTTCGTTCGGCACTTCGTGAGGATCCCGATATCATCCTCGTTGGTGAAATGCGTGACTTCGAGACAATTTCCGCAGCTATCACCGCTGCCGAGACCGGTCACCTTGTTCTTTCAACACTGCATACGACATCAGCTTCACAGACGGTTGAACGTATCATCGACGCCTGCCCTCTTGAAGGTCAGAACCAGATACGTGCTCAGTTCGCAAACGTTATCCGTGGTGTCTTCACGCAGCAGCTTCTTCCCCGTGCCGACGGCACCGGTCGTGTACTCGCTACTGAGGTTCTTGTTGCAACTACAGGTATTGCAAACCTTATCCGTGAATCCAAGACCATCCAGATTCCGAGTATGATCCAGTCCGGTAAGTCACTCGGTATGCACACCATGAACGACGACCTCGCAAACCTCGTTCACTACGGCATCGTCACCAGGACCGAGGCCCTTAAGGTATCCTCCGATCCCGCCACACTCCAGAAAATGATCGTAAACGCCATGTGATGAAATAGTTACTATCCACAGACAGAAAAATAAAAGACCATATTGCAAGCTTGCTTGTAAATATGGTCTTATATTTTTATGGCTATGGAGGCTGTTCAAAACACACGAGTAAACATAAGCCGCGCAGCGGCGGCAGACGGCGAAGCCGGCTGGTTTATGAGTGAGTTTTGAACTTCCTGTGGATAGTAACGTAACCGAGAAGAAGGAATTTTATTTATAAAATTCCGAGATTCGAGGTGTTTGTAGGATTGCGGGAGTGCGCAGCACGAAGCAATCCGTTGGTAGTATCAAATCCCACTGTTCAAAACACACGAGTAAACATAAGCCGCGCAGCGGCGGCAGACGGCGAAGCCGGCTGGTTTATGAGTGAGTTTTGAATGGCCTGTGGATAGTAACTATCCTTACAACTCTTTACTCTCTTTCAAAAACCTCTTCAGTTCCTCAAGTCTCTCCGTCATTACTCTCCGTCCCATCTGGTAAACGCGGTCGAGTTCACTCGGGTCCCTGACGATACCTTTAATATTCAACGGTTCGGGTGGTCTTACAACAAAAGCCACACCCGCTTCTTCCCTTCTTGAAACATACAATGTCTCCGCATTATATTTCACATGCCTGTCCTTGGCCGCCTGTATAAAGTTTGGATACTTGTGATATTTCAATTTCATAAGCATCATATGCTTATTTTTTTCCTTGACAAAACCCATTGGCTGGGTCAGGATGACAACATTCCTGTAATAACCCATTTTTTCAAAGCCCCTTAACGGGATCGAATCGGCTATGCCGCCGTCAAGCAGCTTGGTATTGTCAACTGTCACAATCTTTGACAGTATGGGCATGGACGCCGAAGCTCGTATTAGTTCAAGATCCTCATCATCACCGTTCTCAAGCTTATAATAAACCTCGCATCCTTTTTCAACATCCGTTGCGACGATATAAAACTCCATCGGATTGTTTTTGAAGGTATCTCTGTCAAAAACGTCAAGCTCATTAGGTATGGTCTCGTAGCAGAATTTCTTAGAGAAAATATTCCCCGTCTTTATGAAATTCCCAACTCCGGCAAAACGCTTGTCGTTACAGTATTTCATATTATATCTTATGGCTCTTCCGGGCTGTTTCGACTTATAATTGCAGCCAAAAGCCGCACCCGCCGAAACCCCGATAGCTCCGTCAAATTCTATTCCGTTTTCCATAAGGACGTCGAGGACACCGCATGTGAACATGCCTCTCATTGAACCGCCCTCCAGAACAAGTCCGATCTTTAATTTATTCATAGCATCACCTTGTAAAAAAATAGCGCAGATACATAAGCACCTGCGCTCTGAAGCGTAACCGGTATACTGATTAACGGATAACTTCCTTAACCTTAGCAGCCTTACCTGTTCTCTGACGAAGGTAGTTAAGCTTTGCACGTCTAACCTTACCATGTCTTACAACCTCGATCTTTACAACAATGGGTGAATGTAAAGGCCAGGTCTTCTCTACGCCTACGCCGTTAGAAATCTTTCTGACGGTGAAGTTTTCTCTGGCACCGCCGTTCTGCCTCTTGGTTACTACGCCCTCGAAAATCTGCTGTCTTTCACGGTTTCCTTCCTTAACGAGTGCATGAACCTTAACGGTATCGCCAACTCTGAATTCGGTGATTTCCTTCTTAAGCTGAGCAGCTTCGATGTTTTTGATAATATCGTTCATTTTGAACCTCCTGATATTTTGATGTTCTTACTACTTTGTATAAAAACGGTCGGACCGTACCCATTGAAATTCAGACTCAGTACAGCGGAACATCAATATTCACAAAAAATACTTATACCATAAATCAGAAAGTTTTGCAAGTGTTTTTTTATTTTATTTAACATTTCTGTAAAAATTCTTACTTATGCTCCGCTTCAGTCTCGCAGTAAATGCATCTGTAAGTTCTTTTTTCAATATTAGTAAGCCTGAAAATATGCGGAAGCTCCTGCTCGGTCGAGGTTATGCATCTGGGGTTCTTGCATTTGATTATATTCTTAACCTCTTTAGGCAGCTCTATGTGCTTCTTTCCGATGATCTCGTTATCTTTAATGATATTTACGGTTATGTTCGGGTCAATGAAGCCGAGGATATCAAGATCCACATCCAGAACCTCATCAACTTTTATGATATCCTTTTTTCCCATCTTATGGCTGGTTACATTCTTAATGAGAGCCACGGAGCTCTCAAGGTCTCCGAGATGAAGCGCATTGTAAAGCTCCATTCCCTTTCCGGCCTCTATGTGATCTATGACAAGTCCGTTAGTAATTCCGTCAATATTCATGATTTCTCCTTAATGGTGTGTAATCCGTCTGATTTTCGGTATCACAATTAATTTTTGATACTATTATTTGTCATCCTGAGGGCTTTTGCCCGAAGGATCTTAAGATTCTTCACTTCGTTCAGAATGACTCGAGGGAAATTTTAGTTATTTTATATTCAAAAGCTTCATTATCAGTGCCATTCTGATGAATTTTCCGTTGCTTACCTGTTTGAAATAAGCTGCTCTCGGATCGTCATCCACAGCTACCGATATCTCGTTAACCCTGGGAAGCGGATGCATAACTGTTAACGATTCTTTTCCGTATGTCATCTTTTCCGGAGTCAGTATATAGCTGTCCTTTAATCTTATATAGTCCTCTTCGTTGAAGAAACGCTCTCTCTGTACTCTTGTCATGTAAAGGATGTCAAGCTTGGGCATAGCTTCGATAAGATCACGTGTCTCCTCATATTCTATACCCTTCTTATCAAGTATCTCCTGCTTTACATAATTGGGAAGCTTCAGTTCTTCGGGTGATATGAGGATAAACTTTATACCCTCGTACCTTGACATTGCCTCGATAAGTGAATGAACGGTACGTCCGAACTTTAAGTCTCCGCAAAGACCTATTGTCATGTTTGTAAGTCTTCCCTTTTCGCACTTTATCGTCAGAAGATCGGTAAGTGTCTGTGTCGGATGATTATGTCCTCCGTCACCGGCATTGATTATCGGGACACCTGCATGCATCGATGCAACAAGAGGCGCACCCTCCTTCGGATGTCTCATGGCAATTATGTCAACATAGCAGCCTACGGTTCTTACCGTATCGGCAACACTCTCTCCCTTTGCAGCAGAGCTTGCCTGAGCTTCCGAAAAGCCCATTACCTTTCCGCCGAGGTCAAGCATGGCAGCCTCAAAAGATAGCCTGGTACGTGTAGACGGCTCAAAGAAAAGAGTGGCCAGCTTCTTGTATTTACATTTCTCATGATAATAATCGGGATGAGCAATTATATCCTGAGCTTTTTCAATCAGTTCGTCAATTTCTTCCGTGGTTAAGTCCAGGATACTGAGTAAATTATTCATTTTTTTCTCCTCTTCGTGATTATTCCGGGTTAATAAAACGATGCTCCGCATTTCATTTTATAATAACACGGATTGCTTCGTTGTAAACAACTTTCGCAATCCTCAAAACACTTCGAATATCGCGTTTTTCATGAAAAACGCTTCTTCTCAGTGTTTTTGTCGTTCGTTAATATATACGACTTTACATGCAAGCATGTAAGTCGTATCTTTAACTCACCAACGTCACCTCGAAAACGCCTTCAGCGTTTCCTCGGTAATAAAAAACGATGCTTCGCATCTGTTTTTTATATAAACTCTTCAACGCATCTCTTATATGCTGCAACGGGATCGGATGCCTGGGTGATAGGTCTTCCGACTACTATGAAGTCCGAGCCGATCTTCTTTGCTTCAGCGGGAGTCATGATCCTTCTCTGATCATCCTTTGCACTGTCGGCAAATCTTACGCCGGGAGTTACGGTTATGAAATTCTTTCCGCAGCGCTCTTTAACTATTGCAGCTTCCAATGGTGAGCAGACTACGCCGTCAAGGCCTGCATCCTTTGCATTTTCCGCATAGTGCATGACTGTCTCGGGTAAGGTTGCATTTATCAGAAGTTCGTCCCTCATTCTCTGCTCATCTGTTGATGTAAGCTGGGTTACAGCTATAAGCAGCGGTCTTGATCCGTCAGGTCTTGTAAGTCCCTCAAGCGCTGCCTCCATCATAGCCTTTGTTCCGGATGCATGAAGGTTCGTCATATCTACATCCAGTTTTGAAAGAACCGCCATGGATTTTTTTACGGTATTCGGGATATCATGAAGCTTCAGGTCAAGGAATATCTTATGTCCCCTTGCCTTAATCTGCCTAACGATATCGGGACCTGCCGAATAAAACAGCTCCATTCCTATCTTTACGAACGGTTTTACATCCGTAAATTTGTCCAGGAAATTCAAAGTTTCCTCTGCTCCCGCGAAATCGCAGGCAATGATCACATCTCTCTTTGTATCCATGATCTGTTCCTCCTTGTCAGACAGGGGACGGTTCTCTGCCGTTCTGATATAAATTTTTAGTTATCGGGAAATCTTTAAGCTGCTTTCAACGATTTCCTTAAAAGAAGACAGGGAACCGTCCCCTGTCTTTTATCAGCCGTGCGCCCTGCCTATTACATCCGAAAGTCGTTCAATCTTCAGTTCTTTGCAAAGCTCCGGCAGTCTTTCTATGATCTTCGGGCAGATGTAAGGATCGGTCAGATTTGCTGCTCCGATCTGTACCGCAGATGCACCTGCCATCATCATCTCAACGACATCCTCTGCCGTTGAAACCCCGCCCATGCCTATGATCGGGATATTTACTGCTTCATAAACCTGATAAACCATCCTCAATGCTACCGGGAATATAGCAGGTCCCGAAAATCCGCCCATCTTATTTGCTATGACCGGACGTCCTCTCTTTATATCGATACGCATGCCGAGCAATGTATTTATAAGGCTGATACCGTCAGCTCCCGCCGATTCACATGCGATAGCAATCTCTTTTATATCCGTCACATTCGGGCTCAGCTTCATGAAAACGGGTTTACTTGTCACGGATTTCACCGCTTCGGTCACCTCTGCGGCCGAATCGGGATTTGTACCGAACGCCATACCTCCGGCGTGAACATTGGGACAGCTGATATTTACCTCAATGATCCCCACCTGTTCTTCCTTGTCGATACGTTCACAGCAATATTTATATTCATCGATTGAAAAGCCGCTGATATTTGCTATGACCGGCTTTTTGAAAACTTTCTTAAGCTTTGGAAGCTCATCAGAAATAACTACGTCAATCCCGGGATTTGCAAGACCTACGGAATTGATCATGCCTTCACGGCACTCCGCTATCCTCGGCGTGGGATTGCCGAACCTTGCCTCCCTTGTCGTTCCCTTGAAGGAGAATGAACCAAGTATATTTATATCGTAGAGCTTTGCAAACTCTTCTCCGAATCCGAAGGTCCCGCTTGCCGGGATGATCGGATTGTCAAGCTTTAATCCGCTGAGTTCTGTAGATATATCCATAGTGTACCTCTTTTCACATCTCTATGTCGCTGCTTAAAAATACAGGACCGTCCTTGCAAACCTTTTTGTTACCCGACTTCGTGGCTATCGAACAGCCGACGCATGCACCGAATCCGCAGCCCATTCTTTCTTCAAAGCTGAGCTGACCGGTTATCTTTCCGTCATAGTATCCGTACAGTGCTTTAAGCATCGGGATTGGGCCGCATGCACAGTAATCGGTTACCGTATCAAGTCCTTCGAGGCAATCCGTTACAAATCCCTTAGTTCCCAGGCTTCCGTCAACCGTAGCAACTCTTACCTCTATATCGCTGCCGTTCATGTTCTTTCCAAGTTCCTCAAATTTCTCGATATAGAAAGCATCCTTTTTAGAAGCAAATCCGAGAACCACAGTAACCTTTTTCTGCTTCATGAGCAGTTCTTTTGCCAGTCCGTACATAGGAGGCGTACCGACTCCTCCGCCTACCAAAAGCACATGATCACCTGTGGTCTCAACATCAAACCCGTTTCCCAGACCCATCAGGCACCATAACTTGTCGCCTGCCTGCATCCCGCTCATAAGATCCGTTCCCTGTCCTACAACCTTGTAGATTATCACGAGACCGTTATGATCCTTCATATCGTATTCGCAGATAGAAATCGGTCTTCTTAAGTAAAACCCCGGGAGCTTAATGTTTATGAACTGTCCGGGCGCAGTAACCAGTGAAGTATCTCCCGTAAGAGACATCTCATATACGCCATCCGCTATCTCTATGTTATGATTTATCGTCAACTCCTGATCAAGCTGTTTCTTTATTATATTTTCCAAATCTAACATCCTCTCTGTATTTGTGATCATTCCAATCATGCTGCTTTACTGACACCTTCACTTCGCCGGTCAGGTATCTCAACCACTTCGCGTCAGAGCTAATCCTCACAAGGGGAAGTTTCTGTCTTCTTTCCGTCAACAAAAGTCGCTATACAGCTTCCGCATACCTTCCAGCCGTCAAACGGAGTAAACCGCCCCTTTGTTTTAAAGGTATCGGGATCGATGACCGATTCGCAGTCAAGATCGTATACCGTAAGGTCGGCAGGCATCCCAACCGATATGCCTTTATCTCCATGGTTTATGCCGAACCGCTCGGCAGGTGCCACGCTCATCATCGTAACCAGTTTTTCAAGAGTTATCACGCCTGTTTTTACCAATCCGGTATAGAGCACCTTAAACGCGCACTCCAGCCCCGTCACACCCATCGGACCGTCAAGTCCCTTGTTCTTTTCCTCAAGAGAATGCGGTGCGTGATCCGTCGCTATCATATCAAGCGTTCCGTCCTTTAAGGCTTCTATAAGTGCCAGCCTGTCATCCTCACTTCTGAGCGGAGGGTTCATCTTAAACCTACCTATGCCGTATTTTGCACTTTCAAGGACGCTTCCGGTGTATTTTCCTGTATATCCCGATGCTTTTGCCTCTTCATATTCCAAGGCTTCAAGCAGATCCTTATCGCTTAAGAGCAGGTAATGAGGCCCCGTCTCACAGGTAATATCAACTCCTTGAGCCTTAGCTTGCCTGATGAGTTCAATACTTTCCTTTGTCGAAACATGGCAGACATGATAGCGGCATCCCGTTTCTTTAGAAAGCTCGATATCGCGCTTTATCATGCTCCATTCACTCTCAGAAGATATGCCCTTCATCCCTAGCTTCCTTGCAGCAACTCCGTCATGAATGTTCTTTCCGCCCATAAGGGATTTTGTTTCGCAGTGTGCCGATATTATACCGCCTATCGCCGCTACCCTTTCCATAGCCTCCTTCATGTAGCCGTTATCTTCAACTCCGGTTCCGTCATCCGAAAATCCCGCAAGCATGATGCCGTCCGCAGCCCCCGGTTCACCTTCAGTACTGTCGTTCAGCATCTCAAAGTACTCGGTCATCTCTTCAAAGTCCACAAGTTCCTCACCCTTTTCTCCCTTAGTGATCGAGGCATAGGGATAGACCTTGACTACCGCCTTTTCATGTATCGCCTTAAGCTCCTCGTTCATATTCTCTATCGAATCGGGAACGGGATTCAAGTTGGGCATGGTACATACATGGGTATACCCGCCGGCTGCCGCAGCTGCCGACCCTGTAGCTATATCTTCTTTATATAAAAAACCCGGCTCTCGAAAATGCACATGCACATCAACGAAACCGGGGAATATATATTTTCCTGAATAATCAATAACACAGACGGAAGAATCCTCTGCTTTAACACTTGTTGGTTCTGATAAAGAAACTACTACACCGTCGTCAATAAGGATATCCTTTTTGACGATCCTGCCTTCGATAAATATTTCGGCTCCTGAGAGTAAAGTTTTCATATCCGACCTCCTTGCCTTTAAAGATGTTAGCATAACAGGATATATATGTCAAATAGTTTTTTAAAAATATTTTAAAAAAAATGCTTGACAAATCCTAAGCATAATTATATAATATCGAATGTTGACGCGTATGGGATCTTAGCTCAGCTGGGAGAGCATCTGCCTTACAAGCAGAGGGTCACAGGTTCGAGCCCTGTAGGTCCCATTTAGTAACAACCTGTGGCGGGATAGCTCAGTTGGCTAGAGCATGCGGTTCATACCCGCAGTGTCGGGGGTTCGAATCCCTTTCCCGCTACTTTTTTTATGCAAAAATCCTGCCGGTTTCGGCAGGATTTTTATATTTAGCTTACCTTTTCATCAGCTTTTCTTTTCATTAACTCATCATAATCCTTTTTAATATTGAGGAAGGTTTCCTGATCACCGTTCCCGGAATCCGGATGGAATACCTTTGTCAGATCCCTGTATCTCTTCTTAATCTCCTCCTCGGTAGTGCAGCCGTTAAAGAAGCCTGTGGTAACGACCTCCTTTGAAGCTGAAGCAACACTGCTCTTATCATCCGGTCTCTCTGTATCTGAGTAACTCTGACGATGTTCCCTTTCTTCGCTTCTGCCGGTACTTTCATTGGCACTGCGGTTAGAGTTGTTATCAGCCCGATCGTTTCCCTTTCTCCTGTCTTCTTCCCATCCGTTCTCTTCTGTATGGAACGAAGTTCTCGCATAGACATCATCATCCTCAATATCAACATCAACATGATTGATGATCCTGTCGCGGATAACAAACATCTCAGTCCTGATATCGTTTAGGCGCTTAAGAAGCGAATCGCTTGCCGCACCGTTATAGCTGTACTTGATCCTCGTTGCCTCATCATAGTAGAGCCTAAGTTGTCTCATATCAGAATCCTTTACCTTTAAAAGCTTATAATTGGTACTGATATATGACATGCACGAATCAATCTTTTCAAGCTGTGCGCGAATTTGCGACGAAGTCTCCGCCCTCATTCTTTCCTTGGCAGCTGCCTTCCTGTGCCTGTTCTTTTCCTTCATCTCGCCACGAAAATCAACCGTCGAATCAATAATTACATAAGCGAGAAATACTACCAACGATACGATAAGCGCTATGATAAATGACTTTCTGTCCGGGACGAAATTGGCAAATGATGTCCTTCCCGAATAGTTAAACTCAGGATTTTTCAAAAAGTCGTAAATGCGATGTATAAAATCATCGAAGGATATTGGTTCAATGTAAATGCTGTCATTAACCTTGGGAATAAGAAGCCCCGCACTTGTAATAAGGAACGGTGTCGGCATCAAAAGAATACCTGCGAGGATCCTTGAAGCTATATGACCCGGTTCCGTGTTTTTCCCTGTGTAAATAGCGGAAATATCTATTCCGAAAACTATCAGTGAAGAAATTACAACCAACAAAACCTGAGCCCATTCGGGTACTTCGTTACAGAAACTGAGGATCAAAAAGCAAATGACAAGATGAGAGATCATGCCCGTTGATATCATGAAAGAGTTTCTCAGTTTCATAAACTTAGACAACTCATAAACCATCAGCATGAAACCTACCGTCATAAGCAGCAGATTCAACCATTTATTATCAAAAACCGACGGATAATATAAATCATATCCCTTATGCCCGGTTGCCAAATAGAACCATGCAACATTGATAAACAGGACATTTATATAGGATGCGATCTTTATATAATCCGTAAATAACATTATTGCGCCGTATAACAACAAAATTGCTATCATTATACCGACGGCAACTATAGAGTGCATCATATCTATATAAACCTTTCGATTATTCTCTAAAGTTACATATCTTCATAAGCCACAACTATGTTGACTTCATTTTCCTCGGCGAATTTAAGAGCCTTGTCGGCAAGATTTATCGTAACATGATAATCTCCGCCAAGATAAATTGCCACACCGATTGAAACCTTGAACGGATACTCAAGCTCGGTTTTCCTCTCAACCTTTGAACGTATACGTTCGCCGATTTCCTTCGTACGGGCAAGCCCCTGCTCGGGAACGATGATGAGGAACTGCTCATCTCCCATACGGATGCACACATCCCCACCCCTGGTACAGAACTTTATGATCTCATAAAGCTCCTTAATAATGGCGTCGCCCGCATCATGTCCGAAATTCTCGTTTATCTTCCTGAAATCGTTGATATCGATAAGAATGAATCCCGCTTTCTTATAGTCAAGCTCATTGCTCTCTTCCATGCAAAGCATCTTCAGCTTTGTACGGTTGAAAGCCCCTGTGAGCTGATCGTGAAGCGAGATATCTTCAAGCTTCTTGCTGATATTATACTGCTCCGCATACGCATTCTCGAAAATAACCTCAAAAACACATACAGAAACAAGACCCGCACCGCCAAGCGAGACGATCGTATCTATTTTTGACATATTGTTAACACATATGGCAAATACAATCTCTGCAGCCATAAGCAAATGGCAGAAGCAATGCAGATTCTTGGGCGCACTGATGCCTGCAACTACATAAACAAGATGCATGACAAGAAAAGTCTCCCTCAGCGCGGAAGAATCACCTATGACAGTGTGAGCCCATATTACCGACAACATGCAGGCATGGATCATAACATAAGAAAATGGTGCCATGATTTTATACGATGATACATGCTTGAATGTGTAGAGATAAAGACCAAGCGGAACCAGTATCAGAAAACGCGGTAAAACCGTCTCCTTTGAGAACCCGTTGACCATCGAACAATCCGAAACAAAGAACGTCATCTCGATAATGCACGTAATGATGATCATCCAGACTGTCAGATCCTTAAAATGGTCGTACTTGCACTGATAAAAGTCATTCCGCTTTTCTCTGGGTATAATCGCGGGTTTTAATAGCATATATTTCTCTCCCAAAAAGTATTAAATTAGAAAAGCATCATACATAATTATTTTACTCCTTTTTAAGCAAAAATACAACATATTTTTTAATTATTATGATTGCCTTATTGTAATCGGGTCGAAAATATAGTATGATGCTTACATTGAAGAACACTTTAAGCCTTCCCTCAGAGTAATGCAGACTGGTACGGTGGATGCGAAGCAGCCGGACTACGCGAAGGCTTTAAGCCTTCCCCTTCGAGGGGAAGGTGGCTGCGAAGCAGCCGGATGAGGTGTAATCAATATCTTTAACCGGCACAACAAGATCCCTTACCGGCACTTCACGACTACAGACATCTATAAAATCAATTAAAAGACCGAAAGGATTATAGATATATGAATAAGAACATTATAAATCAATTATGTACGGACGGCGAAATATCCCTTGAAACCGAAGTCAGTATTGAATTCCGCATAAAGGACAGCTCATTTCGCCCCGGAACCGTCAGGATCCATCTGCCCGCACCGGTAAATGCTTCATGGCTTAAAGAAGGCCGGCTCATAGACTCAGAACCCTTCTTCAGGATGATGAGCGTCGAGGACTTCCCGCAGAGAAGTGCATATTTCAACGAAATACTCCCCGAGAACGAAATCTTCTCGATTGGCTACGGCTTCACTTCTGTACACAAATATCTCAAGCCCGATATCAGCCTTATTGACTCAGTACCTCAAAAAACTTTTGAGGTCGAAGATATCAAACGATTCATGAAGCTGTCACACTGCGGCTGCGAATCATATACCGCACTTGCTCCCGATGCCGTAACCATCAGAGACGCTGCACCCTCCGAAGGTCTGACGTTTAAGGATGAGTACTACGCTTTCTTATCCGAGAACGGAATATCCGTATCCCGTCCAATGGCTGAAAACAATGCCTGCGTATCTGAGAACAAAATATCCGAAACCCTTCCGGGTGCATCGAACAGAGGGACCCTCGCCCGCAGGATATTCGATCTGATAATAGATAAATACACTCCCGGACCGGATGAAACTTTAAGCATGGCCTTTGTATCCATGTGCCGTATGTGCGGCATACCTGCCAGATGGCAGGGCGGATATGCATCCGGTGACATCGTTCCCGCCGCATCCGGTACCGAAACCGCAGAAACCTCCTTGGGCAATAACAACGTATATACCGGTATCGCCCATGACTGGTGCCTCATACATCTTCTGCCCTACGGCTGGATATATGCCGACCCCGAGTACGCAAAAAATTTCGGAAATGATTATTTCTTTGGGAACATCGACCCCTTCATGGTACCTACAGCTACCGAACCTTCTGCAAACCTCTATCCTGCAAAAGATTACGAAAGAGCCGACAAAATCTTCAATGTTCGCGGTGAAGCCGAGCTCATTCCCGGCAAAATGACCGGCTCCGGGCAATACACCGGACGCGGTCTGTCATCAGACGAATTTGAGACCACGGTCCGCCTCAGACTTGTTTAATGATTTCTACTTTTAGATCTACAGGGATGAATTAAGACAGTTCCTCTTGGCCAGGAAACGGGCAGAGGAATCTGTCTTAATTCATCCCTTCGTGCATCTATACGATTTTTATGCTACGGCAGATCTGTCATCCTGAGCGTCAGCGAAGGATCTTTCTACCTTATATTTAAAAGATTCTTCGCTTCGCTCAGAATGACAATATTGGGATGGCATCAGACATTCTCTTTTTTTTTATTTAAACTAAGAGATGGCATCAAATTATTCCTCAGTATTTACATAAACTAAAGGATGTCATCAGACATTCTCTCCCCTTTTACATAAACTAAGGGATGGTATATGACATTTCCTCTGCCCGTTTCCTGGCCAAGAGGGAATGTCATATACCATCCCGTATTATTTCCAAAAATGTCTGATGCCATCCCGCAAAATTATACAGAATGTCATATACCATCCCGATTAATTATAGGGAATATCTGATGCCATCTCACTCCGCGATTTTGATGTGCACTTCCTTCAACTGCTTCTCAGTTACCTCGCTCGGTGCGCTGCACATAAGATCCTGTGCATTACCGTTCATCGGGAAGCAGATAACCTCACGGATCGACTCCTCACCGGTAAGCAGCATGATCATACGGTCAACTCCGGGAGCTGCACCTGCATGAGGCGGTGCTCCGTAACAGAAAGCATTGTACATAGCAGGGAATTTTGATTTAACCTCTGCCTCGCCGAGACCGACAAGATTGAACGCCTTAACCATGATCTCAGGATCATGATTCCTGACTGCACCTGAAGCCGACTCATAACCGTTTATAACAAGGTCGTACTGGAAAGCGTTGATGCTCAACGGATCAACCTCTCCTCTTTCAGCCTTCTCAAGTATTTCCATACCACCGTCGGGCATAGAGAAAGGATTATGACAGAACTCTAAGGTTCCGGACTCCTCACCTATCTCATACATCGGGAAATCAACTATCCAGCACATCTTATACTGTTCCTTATCCATATGATCGGGACAAAGAATACCAAGTTTTGATCTGAGCACGCCTGCTGTCTTCTGTGCAACTGCCTGCGTACCTGCAGCTATACCTACGAAACATCCGGGCTTTAAGCCTAATGCTTCGATAACCTTCTCTTTAACCGGCTGAACAAACTTTGCGATACCTCCGACGATCTCGCCCTGCTCATCAACACGGAACCAATATGTCTTCTGTGCTGTCTGAACCTCAACATCGGCTACGAGCTGATCGATCTGCTTTCTTGTAGCGGTGAAACCGGGTACGACAGCAACCTTTATGCTCTTTTCGGTAAACGGATCAAAGCCGATACTTCCAAGAACCTCCGTTGCATCCTGCAGGCAGAAATCAATACGAAGATCGGGCTTATCCGTTCCGTATTTCTCCATAGCCTCACGGTAAGGTATACGCTCAAAAGGTGCAGGACTTACCCTCTTGTAAACACCGTACTTTTCAAATACGGGAACAAGAACCTTTTCCAATACGCCGAGTACATCATCCTGTGTAGCAAAAGCCATCTCCATATCCAGCTGATAAAACTCGCCGGGAGTACGGTCACCACGAGCATCCTCATCACGGAAGCAGGGAGCTATCTGGAAGTAGCGGTCAAATCCCGAAGTCATAAGCAGCTGCTTAAACTGCTGGGGTGCCTGAGGAAGTGCATAGAACTTTCCGGGGAATTTACGGCTGGGAACGATATAGTCTCTTGCTCCCTCGGGTGAAGAAGCTGTAAGAATGGGCGTTGTAATCTCTAAGAAGCCCTCTTCGGTCATCGAACGTCTGAGTTCAGCAACAACATTGCTTCTTAAAACTATCTTTCTCTTTACATCGGGATTGCGCAGGTCAAGGAACCTGTACTTAAGTCTTGCATTCTCATCAGCCTCCTTGGATCTGTTGATCTCGAAGGGCAGCTCGTTGTAGATACATTTTCCGAGGATTTCAATCTTCTCGGGAACCACTTCTATCTCTCCTGTAGGAAGGTTTGCGTTCTTGCTGCTGCGTTCTCTGACAGTACCGGTAACGGAGATTGTAGATTCGTTATTGATGCCGTCGATGATATTCATCATATCCTCGGTCTCGATAACAATCTGTGTTGTTCCGTAGAAATCCCTTAATACAAGGAATCCAAGTGTCTTGCTAACCTTACGCATGTTCTCATACCAGCCGCATAAGGTTACCTTCTTACCTGCGTCTGCAAGGCGAAGCTCGTTACAATTGTGTGTTCTTGACTGTTTCATTTTTTATCTCCTTAAAGATCTGATCATGCCTGATCCATTTTTGACTTTAAAACAATGTGTTTAACAAACTCTTCCCTCTGATCCGCGGGAACCTTCTCTATATCAATGACAAGCGCATGCTCATCCGAAACATACAGGAGCATTAAGCCATGATAATGTGCCACGCGGAAAATCTGCGGATATATATACTCGGAAATTGAATTAATTCCCGAAAGCGTGAAATACTCATCATAAAACCGGTACTCAGCTGTCACAGATTTTTTCTTTTTTATATCATAACGCTTTATCAGGTTCTCCTGCAATTTCTCGTTTGCTGAAAAACGCATATACAGCAGCCAGCATAAGCATACGATACCGATGACCATGACTACCTTACTTACAGAAGCCGCAGTACCAACTATGACGATATAAACGAGCAGCAGCCCTATATCCCTTAATTTACGCCTGAACCATGTGTTGAAAGTACTGTAATCCTTTATCAGTTCCTTATTATATTCGGTCTCCACGGCAAAAAGCAGTGTCTTATCAACCTCTCCGGCTTCCATCCGCTTACGGAAAGTATAGAGTTTCTCCGAAACCGCATCAACTCTCTTTTTCTTCATCTTCTTACGGTATTTACTGATAAAATACAGTATAACCATAAGAACGACACCGGTACCTGCTATGCATCCGAGTACAATGTAAGTCTTATTTACTCTGGCCTCATACTCTTCCCTGGTCATAACGGTGGTCATATGAACACCGGAAACAACCTTTTCAAGCAATTCCTCCCTGATAAGTCCGGTAAAGTTGGTATTCATGCTGAAACTGATCATCATTCCGTTGACTACCGTCCCGTAGATGAGCTCCGCATCCTGATTTTCACCAATATTACTGAAATTTAACTTAAACATCATCATTTCGGGATGCTTATAAACCCCGACTTCCGTCTTCATCTTTTTCTCCGGATCCATTGTTTTTACCTGCGAAGACGAAACAAAGTATTCAACGAGAGTTTGAGCATATTCTGTAATCTGTGCTTCACTGTTCTTTGTTATATCAAACGATTCCAGTGTATCAGCTTCGGATTTTGCGGAAAAATACACGGTACAATGCGTCTCGGGATCGAAATAAGCCGCTTTTATATTATTATCATTATAATAATCTGCTCTGTCCGACGGATTGTCTATGTGCGCCTCCGCCCACTTCGGATCGGAATCACTCAATTCCGGCTTTAGCTGGATGAAATTCTCCGGAACAGTAATCTCAAGATACTGCATACGATATCTGTCAGTACGGGTACCGCCCGCTTCCGCCTTAACGCTGTAAAAGTTCAGTACATCGGAAAGCAGCAGACAGAACACAGCTGCAATCATTATGATACTCTTTAATAATCTTCTTTTCACAATTACTCCTTAATGCCGTTACTAATAAAAAAACCTTTCCTACCATTTTACTTCTCTGCGCCTGTGATGTCAAATAGTTTTTTGTTTTCATGGTTATTCTTTTTTATTTTTACACAAAAAAATACATTGCAAAAGCAATATTTAAATGTTAAAATTATTGCAGTATGTGCGTAAATGACACGCACAAATATTACAATAAGAAAGGATCCTAAGTTTATGAAGTTCGGATTTTTCGATGATGCAGCTAAAGAATACTGCATAACAACTCCTTTTACCCCTCTTCCCTGGATCAACTACCTCGGAAACGACGGGTTCTACGGTCTTATCTCAAATACCGCCGGCGGATACTGCTTCTATCGCGACGCAAAGCTGAGACGTATCACCAGATATCGTTACAATGATGTACCCGGTGATATCGGCGGAAGACTTTATTACATCAAGGATCAGGATACTGTTTGGAGTCCCGCTTATCGTCCCGCAGAGACAGAGCTTGACAGCTACGAGTGCCGTCACGGTATGGGTTACACCACCTTTAACAGCTCCAAAAACGATGTAAATGCAAAGCTCACCTTCTTTGTTCCGCTTGGCAGCGCTTGTGAGCTTCATAAACTTGAAATAGTAAACAACTCCTCTTCAGCTAAAGAGCTTACCGTATTCAGCGGTATCGAGTGGTGTCTCTGGAATGCGGTTGACGATTCACAGAACTATCAGAGAAACTTAAGCATCGGCGAGCTTGAGGTAGTCGGAAGCACCATCTATCACAAGACCGAGTATCGTGAGAGACGTAACCATTACGCATTCTTCACTGTAAATACCGAGGTTGACGGCTTTGACACCGATCGTGATGTTTTCCTTGGTGCAAGACGTTCATGGAACAATCCTGTTTCCGTAGAAAACGGAAAGAGCGGAAACACCGTGGCTAGCGGCTGGTACCCGATAGCAAGCCACTCCATAAAGGTTAAGCTTGCTCCCGGTGAGAAAAAGACCTATGTATTCCAGCTTGGCTACATCGAGGTTCCCAGAGAAGAAAAATGGGAGTCAAAGGGCGTGATCAATAAGAAGCCCGCTATCGAGCTTATCAATAAATACAACACAACCGAAGCATGCGAAGCTGCATTCGACGAGTTAAAGAAATACTGGAATGAGCTTCTCTCCATCTACCATGTAGAAAGCAAGGACGACAAGGTAAACCGCATGGTAAATATCTGGCATCAGTACCAGGTTATGGTTACCTTCAACATGAGCCGTTCCGCATCCTACTGGGAAACCGGTATCGGCCGTGGCATGGGCTTCAGGGATTCCTGTCAGGATCTGCTCGGCTTCATGCACCTCATCCCCGAGAGAGCGCGTGACAGGATCATCGACATCGCTTCCATCCAGTTTGAGAACGGTTCCACATACCATCAGTATCAGCCTCTTACAAAGCGCGGAAACGCTGATATCGGCGGCGGCTTCAACGATGACCCGTTATGGCTTGTTGCATGTACCGCAGCATACATCCGTGAGACAGGCGATACTACCATTCTTGACCATCCTACTCCTTTCAACAACGTTGAAGGCAGTGAAAAGCCTCTTATGGAGCACTTACGCAGGAGTATAAACTTCACTATCAATAACAAAGGACCTCACGGTCTTCCCCTTATCGGACGTGCAGACTGGAATGACTGCCTGAACCTTAACTGCTTCTCAGAGGAGCCCGGTGAATCCTTCC
>JAEEVO010000173.1 GCA_016290905.1 Lachnospiraceae bacterium
TTCTTTTCTATTTCATCCAGATAGTTTAAAAGGTCTTCGTCGGATAATACAACATCTGTCGGATTATCCGGATTATCCATCCCATCCTGATGGAAGGCGGGCTCTTCATATACAAAAGGATTTATAAACCACTTATCCGCGGAATGAAGGGCATGATAGGCCCATCTCCAGCAAGGGGCGCCGACGCAGAGCGCATCCCTGTCATAAGTCTGTATCGATGTACGGATATTTCTGAAATTCGGTTGTACAGTCTCCTTAATGATCATACACAATTCATTCATATGTAATACCTCCTTGTTTTTTTATAACTATACGTGTAGAATAACGCTAAAGGATGTATCTGTAAAATTGAAATAAACGATAAAAACATTCGAAAATGTTGAATGATGTGACAAGAGTACAGGTGCGCCGTCACATCCTGAAAAATAAGACAAGATGATAAGAATATGACAATAACGCAATTAAGTACATTTATAAAAATAGCAGAGCTTGGCAGTTTCTCTGCAGCGGCAAACGATCTCGGATATGCCCAGTCTACGGTAACCACGCAGATAAAGCAGCTTGAGGAAGAACTTGACTGTCAGCTTTTTGACAGGCTGGGAAAGACTATAGTTCTTACCCCGCAGGGAGAGCGCCTCATATCTTACGCCGAAAAGATGCTTCAGCTTGAACGTGAGATCCACATTGAGATATCTGACGGGGAAGAGCCGACGGGCGTCCTTAAAATGGGAGTTTCGGAATCTCTTTGTTACAACCGCTTACCCGAAGTTTTGATGGAGTATAAAAAGGAGGTTCCGGGGATCGAGCTAAGGCTTACGTTTATCACGCACGAGACATTTCCCGATATGCTTCAAAAAGGCGAACTGGATCTTGTATATACATTAAATCCTTATATCGAAGATGACAGGCTTGCCATGTTATATAAAAAGCCTGAATCCCTCGGTTTTTTTGTATCGCCCGATCATCCGCTCATAGGAAAAAAGATAAAAGAAAAGGATCTGTCGGATCACCACCTTTTACTTACGGGGCATAACTGCAGTTTCAGACATATGCTGTTAACGGATCTTGAAAAATGCGAGGTTGATCCTGATATACTCCTTGAGACAAGCAGCAAGGAAGTCTTAAAGCAATTTGCTTCAAACGGCCTCGGGATCGCATTTATTCCCGATATGACTGCGGAAAAGGAAGTGGAAAAAGGGAGCCTCAAAAGGCTTGATTGGAAGGGCAATCCGTTTCCGGTCTACTCGCAGATATTCGTTCATAAAGATAAACATATAAACAAGGCTATCAGCATCCTTGCCGACATAATGGTCTCGGCGGGACGGGGTTAGGGGTTCATAATGGACAAAGAAAAAAAGCACAAAATAAGCTATACTATCGTCTTCGCACTGAGCTGTATTGCTGTATTGGTATTTATCATTATCAAGATCTACAATAATCGTAAGATCGACAGTCTTGACGGCTTTTGGACCTCCAGGGGCGATGAGCATTACGTGGCATATGTTCACGGCGATATTATTGATATTTTTTACTATGAGGATCGTGAAGAAACAGAGCTTTCAAATTACAATTCCTTATATTGGTACTGCGGTCACTTTACTCCTCCGGCTCCGGGATTTAACCGATATGACTGGCAGCTTGAATGGGATTATGACAGAAGCCGTTTACCGTCCACATGGTGGCGTTCCGAAGATTCCGCACACATAGGTGCAGATCCGGCTTATTATGAAGCATATATCGATATGAGCTATAAGGACGGAAAATTGTTCAGAAAATACCGGAATGGTTCCACCGCTTTTTACAAAAGCAAACGAGAGTACCCCGAGATCCTTGAGAAAGTTGCACAGATGGATGCGGCAAAAGAGATGGTTGACAACGGGCTTCCTGTAGAGATCTTATCAGTTAAGGCTTTCCCGAAATCTCCCAAGCTTGAAGAAAGTGTATTGGAAACTCTTATATTTGCGGAAGTTTATAACCCAAACCCTTATAGGATCAGAGATGTCGGGATTGCTTTCTATGACGAAAAGATCGATCTTCGTGAAGCAGACGTGGAAGATTTTGGTGGATTTCTATATGAGGAAGCAAAAACGGTTTTAGTGAATTGGCAGATATGGACCAATAATCCGGACACGCGATTCAAGGATGTGACCTTAAATGAATATGCGGTTTATTTACCCGATCAGGAAAATCTGACGGTCCTTGAAAAGTCGGTTAAAGAAGTCAACCCGGACGACGAAGGAAACGCTGAATCCGTGGATGTGAATATCCATATTGATGATACTCACAGCTATGTAAAAGATGATGGCACGATCGTATATCACCGTCCCAAGATGTCTGTGGTTTTTTACCTTGATGGAGAGATTGTGGGCGGAGGATACTGTTACTTCGATCTTACCGATAACGATATGACGGTAAACGTTCCTGTTTTAACGGTTGTCACTGATTACGATGACCTTCAGGTATATGTATACTAGGGGACGGGGTTAGGGGTTCATTCAAGTTCCTCCAGGATCCGGTTGGCCTTTTTTATCTGCACGAAGAAGCAGATATAATAAGCCAGTGCACCTACGATAAACGGAATCGTTATTGAAATAAACATATCCCAATATGCAGTCGGGGCATTTTCGGAAAACTGTCCGTGTATGAAAATAGCCAGGAACACTATTCCGACCGTTAATGCATATTGAGCGATCAATACGAGCA
>JAEEVO010000174.1 GCA_016290905.1 Lachnospiraceae bacterium
CGTGCTCAGCTAATGCCTGCTCAGCCATTCTGATGCCACCGAAAGGATGAAGAGGTCTTTTAAAAGGTTCGTCGGTCTGAAGACCAACAATCTGCTCTTTATCTTTATCGAGATATCCGGGCTCATGCGACATAATCATGGATACGTTTCTGGTATCCATATTAACTGCACCGCCCTTTTCTCTTTCCTCTTTGGAAAGCTGCATTACCTGGTCCCATAACGCAAGCGTATTCTTGGTTGCGGGCTCAAGGAAGCTCTCGTCACCATCGTAAGGAACGTAATTTTCCTGAATGAAATCTCTTACGTTAATTTCAGTCTGCCATTTGTTTCCTTTAAAATCTCTCCACTGCGGAATCATTGCACTTCTCCACTTTCTTAAAAATTCTTCATAAAAACATTTGTTCAGTTAATTTATGGGTAATAAAAGTATATGATTATCAGACATAATTCATTAAAGCATTTTAATTATAAAAATTCAAGTGCATTTTTAACATTTATACACAATATAATGTGTTATTTTTCTATCACACCACAATTTAATGTGCTTTTTGTAAAATGTCACGATAAAATGCCCATTTAACGCTTTTCTTTGAACATTTTGTCTAATAAAAGAGGCGTACCAAACGGCACGCCTCAGATTTTTTTACTTATAAACCTGTAAAAGGTATATTAACGGTGAATTCCAGTAGATTGTAATTTCGTTGATTGAGTAAGCCGAATCGTTGTCGCAGTAGCAGCTTCCTCCGACTTTCTTTGAAAGAACCTTAATAGCATAAGGATCTGCAGGAGAAGAGTTCGGACCTCCTACTAACATACCGGGCATTGCCTTTCCGATAGCCTGTGAAGGTCTGTGATGAGGATGTTCTGCAGCATGCTCTCCGTATCCCGTTACATAGCTGTATGCCACTGCATTTACACCGAGAAGATAATCTATCTGGTATCTTGCATATTCGTTGTATGTTTCATCGCCTGTCATGTTGTACATCATTCTGTAAAGAATACCGTTGTTGGCGATGGTCATATTACTTCCCCAAGGATAAATTCTTAATGATGAGAAGTAAGGATCCGTGGTCGAATTCTCAAGTGCTGTCTCTGCGAAAAGTTTCATCTTCTCCGAGAACTTCATTCTGACATAATCCACATCAGACATCGAAGCATATATTTCCTGAATGCTTCTTGTGTCGCCTTCAGGAAGATTGAATTCCACGGGTGTTTCCATATATCCTTTTGCCTTAAGGAAATCATACATAGCGTATGTTCCCATATCAGCCCATCCGAGACCGCCCTTGAAGGTCTTGTCGGTAAGTTCTCTTATCTTTGTAAGATAAGCCTGATCGTTTGTTACAAGGTAAAGTTCAACTGCTGCCCAAACGAACTCGTCCGTGTTGTCACCGTCGGGATATTCTCCTGTTACAACACCTTCAGGATTAATAAATCCTGTCTTGTCGTTTTCTGCGTTTTCTTCCATGTAAGCATATGCTTTTACAGCTGCCTCGCTGCACTTAGAAGCAAATGCCGCATCATACTGTCTGTAAATCTTTCCTGCCTTTGCCATTACTGCCGCAAAGTCGCCTGTAGCTGTCGTGGAGATAGGGCAAACAACAAGTTCTTCTTTTTCATTCTGAGGCATTACGACGTCAGGGAACTGCTCGCATGTAACCTTATGATATACACCGCCGTTTTCAGCCTGCATCTTAAGCATCCATTCAAGTTCGTATCTTGCCTCATCAAGGATATCCGGAACGCCGTTTCCGCTCTCGGGAATATCGTAATTGTCTCCCCTCGAAGCAGAGCAGTCTTCATATGTCATGAAAAGATCGGCAATTGTCTTAGCGCCTGCAACAACGTATCTTCCGTAGTCGCCCGCATCATGCCATCCGCCTGTTACATCGATATAATCATTTGTACCGTAAATCTTTGCTTCGGTATTGTGACATTCGGGATGAGCAAAGACATCTGCAAGTTCTTTGGTTGTCTCGCATCCGCAACGCTGTAAGTAAAGCATTCTTACCGTTGCTTTAGCAACATCGTCAAATACATTGTCATTAATTTCGAAAGTGTAGGAATTATCAAGTCCGTCTACAGAAACATAATACTTTCCTGCAGCAGTGAAATCCGAGAAATCTCCGGTATATGTATCGCCGTCACCGTTCTTTGATATCACGCGCTCATCGGCAAATGTTCCTTCGTAAACAACCTCTCCTGTTTCAGCATCGCAAATACTGAAGGCTGTTACCTTTTCGCCTGTTGTGGCAACCACTTTCTTATTATCATTCGGCTTGTATCCGACCTGGTTAATCTTAAGTGCCAGAGGCTTCTCTTCTTCCTTGGGAGCCTTTGCGTTACTTGCATCAACGAGAGTTAAATTGAAATCGTCTATATAAACCTTATGTGATGTGTTGTCCATACCGTCAAACCTTCCGAGGTTAAAACAAAATCTCGGCATATCGTCATTTTCTTCTTCCATGGTGAATGTTGCGGAAATTCTCTGAGGTTCGGGTCCGATTTCCACCGCATACTCTTTGTAATACGCGTGATAGTCGCCGCCGTTAATCTGGAATCTCCACTCAAATGCTCTGTCTATATCACTTCTTATCGTAAAAGAGCACTCATACACGCCACCCTGATTAAGTTCGAAACCGTCTCTCGAAACCTGCGTCGAATAGTCTAACGTACCGGTCTTTGAGATATCCACAACCA
>JAEEVO010000061.1 GCA_016290905.1 Lachnospiraceae bacterium
AAAGCTTTTTAACTTTCCTAATAGTCTCCCTTCACATATAAGATGTTTATATTTTACCACAAATTTGAAATTATTCAACCTGAAATTCTTCTTGAGTTATTGTCCTGATTATCAGAATGTCTTCGATTTAAATATAAAAAAGTATTGAAAGCATTTTTATGTTTTGCTATAATCATAGGAGTAATTTGAGCCCTATCACAATTTGTCTTAAATGATACCGGCTCATAATGTATATTATAAATGTTAAGGAAGGTAAAAAATATGAAATTAGGTGTTATTGGCGCAGGTAACATGGGTGGAGCGTTCATAGGCGGTATTGTAAAAAAGGGTATCATCAAAAGTGAGGATATCATTTGTTCATCACCAGTTGAAGCCGAGAGGGAAAAGGCAAAGGCAAGCTACGGGATTAATACCACATCCGATAATAAGAATGTAGTAAAGGAATCCGAGATAATCATCTTTGCAGTAAAGCCCCAGGTTATTCCTACAGTTATCGAAGAAATAAAGGATTATATCGATGATGACAGGCTCTTCATCTCAATAGTTGCGGGAAAAAGTATTGAGTGGTTTGAGGAAGCTGCAGGAAAGAGCTTTAAGCTTATCCGTACCATGCCCAATACGCCTGCACTTGTAGGTGAAGGCATGACCGGTGTAAGCCCTAACAAAAATGTAAGTGATGAAGACTTAAAAATGGCGCTTGAACTGCTTTCGGCTCTCGGAAAAGCAGCAGTTGTTCCGGAAAAGCTTATGGATGCAGTTGTAGCTGCTTCGGGCAGTTCACCCGCATATGTATTTATGCTTATAGAGGCTATGGCTGACGGCGCGGTAAGGCTTGGCATGCCAAGAGCACTTGCCTATAAGTTTGTGGCTCAGACGGTACTCGGTAGCGCAAAGATGGTACTCGAGACCGGAAAACACCCCGGAGAGCTTAAGGATATGGTCTGCTCACCTGCAGGAACTACTATAGAAGCCGTAAGAGTACTTGAAGAAAAGGGCTTCCGCAGTGCTCTTATTGAAGCCATGGACGCATGCGCTGAAATTTCCAAGAAATTATAAAGAGATTCCGAAAAAATCATTAAGAGATTTCGAAGAAATTTTTAAATAAAAGCTTCCCGGTCGTTGTCATTCTGAGCGAAGCGAAGAATCTTAAAGATATCAAAGTTGCAAAGATCCTTCGGGCCAAAGCCCTCAGGATGTCAGAGATACTACAATCTTTAGGATGACAGATATCTTACGATATTTTTAACTTTGTGGACAGCTTAATTATATAAGATAGGATATATCAATGATAGATAACTTAAAAAATTTCATTGTCATTACCGGGCATTACGGCTGCGGTAAGACTAATTTCGCTATAAATCTCGCTTTTGATTTTGTAAAAAGCGGGAAAGAAGTCACTGTAGTAGATATGGATCTGATAAATCCGTATTTCAGGACATCGGATTTCAAGGGCATACTTGAGGAGAAGGGCATAGAGGTGATCACTCCGGTATTTGGAGCTACAAACCTTGATATTCCGTCACTTCCTGCAAGCATGTACTCGATTTTCGAAAAGAAGGACAGGGTAGTCATTGTCGATGTGGGCGGAGATGACGCCGGTTCCACGGTGCTCGGACGTTTCAGACCTCAGTTTGAGAATACCGATTATGACATGCTCTATGTGATCAACCGTTATCGCTCCATGAGTACAGATATGGATGAAGCTATAGAAGTGCTTGAAGAGATAAAGGCTGTTTCCGGGCTCAAGCCTTCAAAGCTTGTGAATAACTCCCATCTTATGTTTGAAACTACCGCTGAAGTACTTCGAAACGGTATGGATTTTGCGGATGATATTTCTAAGAAAACCGGGCTTCCGGTGTACTGCACAACAGTTAGACGCGACATATTTGACAGGGTCAAAAATAGTAATAATAACGATGCTGAATTTATTGAATTGTCAGATAAAATAACAAATCTATACCCTATTGACATATTTGTTAAGACAGTTTGGCAACAAAATAATACATTTATGGTGTAAAAATATCTTGCAAAAGCATATCGTGAGTGTTATAATTCACGATTGTGTGCTTCTGATCATGATGTACTTTGGGTGAGTATTCATATCGTAAACATCTGCAATGTGTAAGAATATTTATCAAAAAGACGTGGAGAGGACAGCTTTTCCACGTTTTTTATTGCATCTGTCAGGAGGGAATTTTCCCTCCTATATTTTTTTGAAGCATACAAAAAACTTTCAAAAGAGGAGACAAAAAATGGAAAAGAGGTTTAAGAAGCTCATTGCTTTGCTTACCATCAGTGTTATGATCTTAAGCCTTGCTGCCTGCAGCAAAGAAGAAAGCAAAGAGTCAACAACCCCCAGTGCTTCTACACCGGCTCCTACTCAGGAGACTAAAGAGGAGACAAAGCCTACTGAAGAAATAACCGAAGCACCCGAAGAGAATGAGGGCGAGGAGAACGGTAACGAAGAGAAGGGTAACGAGGGAGAAGAAGGTAACGGAACAGAAAATCCCGAAGGTAACGAAGGTCAGGAAGAAAATCCTGAAGGCAACGAAGGAAATGAAGGCCAGGAAGAAGGACAGAAGACAGCAACAGGTCTTAAGATGTCCGTAAACGGCGCAGACGGAAAGATGAGCATTGTTCGTCCCGAGAAGAAGAGTACACCCATGGGTGAAGAAAACACATGGACAATATTCGTATATCTTTGCGGAACAGACCTTGAAAGCAGCGGTCAGGGATCGGCATCAAGCGATGTAGACCAGATGCTTGCCGCAACAGGAAGTGACAATGTTAAGTTTGTATTCCAGACAGGCGGAACAAGCGCATGGAACAAGGAAGAGTTCAGTACAGAAAAGGCTCAGCGTTTTGTTGTACAGAACCAGACAATGACTAATGTAGAAGAACTTGAACTCAACAGCATGGGTAATCCCGATACATTTGCAGACTTCCTTAAGTGGGGTGTACAAAATTACCCCGCTGCAAAGATGGGCGTTGTTTTCTGGAACCATGGCGGCGGATCAATAACAGGTGCATGCTTCGACGAACTTAACGAGAGTGATTCACTCTCACTTCAGGAGATCAACACAGCACTTGCAAGCGTATATGAGACCATGACAGACCAGTTCGAGTTCATCGGATTTGACTGCTGTCTTATGGGAACTGCCGAAACAGCAAATATTGTTGCTTCTTATGCAAGATATTTCTACGGATCACAGGAATGCGAGCCCGGTTCAGGCTGGGATTACACAACCTACGGAACCGCTATGGCAGAGAATCCTGCTATAACAGGAGCAGAGCTTGGTCAGGTTATCACAGACAGCTTCTATGCTGAGTGTGAAGCAGGCGGCCAGGCAGAAGGCGCAACACTTACGGTTATCGATCTTTCCAAGTACGATGATTTCGTAGTAGCCTTCAACGATTATGCAAAGAACCTTTATGAAGCCGGAGAAAAGAATATGCCCGGTATCGTAAGAGGTATCACAAGTGCCGAAAGCTTTGGCGGAAACAACAAGGCTGAAGGTTACACCAACATGGTGGATTTAGGTTCGATCATTGAAAAATGTAGTGAGTTTGCAGATGGCTCAGCAGTACTTGAGGCTATGAAGAACTGTATCGTTTACAACAAGAATGGTTCTAACCATACTAATGCAAGCGGTATTTCAGTATATTATCCTCTGCATGTTGAGGGCTCAAGCGAGCTTAAGATATTTGCAGGCGTATGTATTAGCCCTTATTACCTTTCACTTGTTGACAGGGTTGCAAAGGGATTCACTGAGGGTGGATATACAAATACAGTGTTCTTTAACGCAGAAGGCAACTGGGAGAACAACGACGGTAAGGTAGAAAACGTTGAAGATTCATACTTCGAGGAACAGGCAGAAGAAGGCGAGGAAAGCAAAGAGAGCAAGCTTATAACATTTGAGACAGAGCCTGCATTCGATGCTGAGAACGGCTTCGGATTTAAGCTTGAAGAGAAGGCATTTGAGTACACAGCAGATGTTTCAGCTACAATCTATCTTGCAGCTGAAGAGGAAAGCTATATTGCGATCGGCGAGACTCTTGAGATCAATGCTGATTGGGAGACAGGTACTTTCTATGATGCATTTGACGGATCATGGCTTGCACTTCCCGATGGACAGACTCTTTCAACCTATATCGTAAGTAAAGATGAGAATAGTTCTGTTTACACCTCACCCGTCCTTGTTAACGGAAAGAGAACAAATCTCCGTATCAGACAGGATGAAAACGGAGTTGCTATCGAAGGTGTTTGGGACGGTATCGGTGAAAACGGTGTTCCTTCACGTAATATCCGTGACCTCGCTGCAGGTGATGTTGTTGTTCCTCTGTACTATTTCTCAGATAAGGAAGAAACATCCCAGGGTAACGAATATACATTCGGTGAAGATGACCAGCTTACTTACGCAGAACTTCCCGCAGGAGATTACTACTACGGCTTTGACATTACCGACGTTTACGGTGATAAGTTAACAACCGAGTTCGCTATGTTCTCAATCGATGAGGAAGGCCAGATCACATTCGGTGACGGAGCCGAAGGTGAAGAAGGCGAAGAAGACGTACAGGAAGCTGAAGAAGGCAAAGAGGAATAATAATACTTGAGCTTTTATACTCAGTAACGGTGATGAGCCGTTACTGAGTTTTTTTTATGCAACAGTACAAGATTTTACTAGTTGATATAAAGATATTATAAGTAAGTTTGCTTGTTAAAAGTCAAACTATATGGTATACTTAAAAACAATAGTAAAAGACACTGGAGAGAGAACGTTACTTGTTTTTAGGAGGTACCACATGACGAAAATGAAACATATCTTAAAACGCAGCATGGCTTTTATGGTAGCACTCTTACTTGTACTGGGTGTTATAGCAAGCATTAAGCCTACCGAGGCTGAGGCTAAACGTAAATATCCGAGACCGGGAAAGCCCAAGGTTACGATCAAGGCGGGCGATTCACAATATGACGTAGTTATGACCATCGGCAAGACAAAAAAAGCTGAGGGTTATAATATCTATGTTAAAAAACCCGGATCTACGTCATATGTTTTGCTTAAAACCCTTGAGCAGGATGGGACACAGCAGAGAACCATAAATATCGTTGATTTTGACAAAGTAGGAACATACTATTTTAAGGTCAGGTCATATTACAAGACCGAAGGAAAGACCATTTCAAGCTTATACAGTAAGGTAAAGAAGTATAAGGTTACCGACGCTATGCTTGAATACCTTAAAGGACTTACTTCATCCGAGTATCCTTTAGAGTTTAAGGATAAAAATACTGTATATTTCGGACATTATCCGCATAGTGTACCGGAAGGTAGTATGTCAAAACAGAAAGTTTATGATTATTACGAGGATTACATGCATGACCGAGATGCATGGGCGGGCACCAAAACAACATCGGATCCCGATGGTTCATGGGATCGTATCCAGTGGATCATACTTGATGAACGCGAGGACTCTTACCTGCTTATGAGCAAGGATGTACTTGATGTTGTGCAAATGGCAGGCAAAAGAGCGTTATGTTATTATTCGACAATAGAGGATGACGAGATATATGATCTTTACAAATACGAGGATGAAGATGTAGAAGATGGAGCCATACTTACATGGGAGGATACAAAGTTAAGGAAGTGGCTTAACAATGAATTCCTTGAATATGCATTTACGCCTGAGGAGAGAAATTATCTCTATCAGATGCAGGTTGATGCATGCGGGAAGGAAGAAGGAACATGTAACGATTATGTTACCATACCAAGCAGTGACAATCTTGAATTGTACATGAAGCCGAAGAAAACCGGTGAATATGCTTTTGACCTTATAGCAAAGGGAACAAGTTTTGCAACGTATTCCCAATATTCGGAAGAAGTCGGACCTTATCGTAATATAAGCTATTGCGATGATACTAACGGATACAGAGTTCTCAGAAGAATATATCATAGTGGCGGCTCTTCAACAAAGATAGGTTATAACTGGTCCGGCTCGAAGCTTGACAGAGAAACATACGAAAGTCTCGGCTGCCCTGAGGAGCTTCTCGGCAAAAATACAGTAAGCTACTGGTTGAGGGATGTGGATCTCAGCAAGCATGACGAACTGGTAAATAAGGGTGATGATTATTCACTTTACTGTGCACGTTACGGCATTTATAAAATAGTAACATTTGACGGCAGATATAGGTCATTATACCAGCATAACTTATTATTGAGTGATGATCCCATTGCTAAAGAAGGAAATATCTCATTATTCTATGACGCTTACTGGGGAACAGGTATGAGCGGTATACGTCCGATCATTCTTGTTGCAAAGGACAAGGTTGATGCGGTTATAGCTAACAGCGGTCGCGGAGGCGTTATAGGATCTACAGGAAAGAAATACGGCGGCAATAAAAACGGTACGGACAATGACGGCAAGGATAAGGATTATCCGCCGGAGGAGTATACTGTCGAATTCATGGCTCAGGGCGGTAAGGGCAGAATGAATCCCGTAAAGGTTACAGAAGGTCCGTATACAATTCCGGAATGTGCTTATACAAAGGAGAATCATATATTTGTCGGATGGGAGCTTGGAGGCGTTGAGCTTTTGAATCCCGGTGATACAATTAATGTAAATTCAAATATTGTACTGTTTGCTAAGTGGGAGAAGAAAAAAATAGAGTATGCAAGTGCAACCTATGTATATTTCGGGTATTACGAGCAGGACGGAAACACCGCAAACGGTAAGGAGCCGATCGAATGGATTGTGCTCGAAGACAAGGGTGATACACTTGTCCTTATGAGTCAGGATATAATCTATGCCAACATCTTTTACGAGAATTACCAGATCGGAGATGAGATCACATGGGACAAGAGTTATATTCGTCAATTGCTTAACAGCGAATTCTTAAATGATGCTTTTTCAAGTGATGAGCAGCAAAGTATCATTAGCAGGAAATGGGAAACAGAGAATTGTCCGAACGAAAAGAATCCAAGGTCTGGCGGAAAAACCGTGACCGATAAGGTGTCGATCTTAAGTCGTGAGGAGGTTCTTAAGTATTTCACAGGCGAGGGAATTTACGATGCCGGAGATCGTATTTACAGCTACAGACTGCTTGCAAAGCCTTCCCAAGCTGTAGAAAATTCACCTTCAAAAATAACTAAACTTCAGACATACACATTCCCCGGTTACGATAAGAGCGCTTACAGATCGTACGGATATTCGGATGAGATACTTAATGATAGCTTCAGCGCATGGTGGTTACGTACTCCCGGAAGTTCAAAAAACAGTATGTTGTATGTATCAAGCAGTGGCCAACTTAATATGATCGGAACCATTGCGGATTATAAGAATTCCTCTCCAAACGGCGTACGTCCGGTTATAGAAGTTAACGCAAAAGCCGTATCAAATGCAAAGAACGTTAACAGAATGGATACCGTATCGGACACAAAGGATTCAGGCAAGAAGGATTCGGATACTAAAGATACGAGTACCAAGGATACCGGTTCAAAGGATAACAATACAAAGGATACGGACAAAAAAGACAACAGTTCCAAAAGCACAGGAACCAAAACAGGTACTGTAAGTTTCGGACATTATGAGCAGGACGGGAACAAGAAGAACGGTAAAGAGGCAATCGAATGGATAATCCTTGAAGATAAAGGCGATACACTGGTGCTTATGAGCAAGGATATACTTGATCATAAAACTCTTGAGGATTATACAGACGGTCAGACAAACTATACATGGGCAAACAGCTCGATAAGGAAATGGCTGAACAACGATTTCTTGAAGGCTGCGTTTTCCGATTCAGAGGCTGAAAAAATCAAAAAAAGAACATGGTCGGCTGATTTGAGTCCCGAAAGTACAAAAGGAAGCGCTTTGGGAAAAGACGTTAAGGACAAGGTTTCAATCTTAAGCTATGAAGAGGTATTGAAATACTTTAAGGGCGATGATATGAAATTCGTTAAGACACAAGTATATTGCCCTCGTCTTGTTTCAGCTCCTTCAGCTGCCATAGCAGCATCTGACAGTAATAAGAATGGACTTGCTACTTTTGCTATCTCATTAGTTGGAAAAAAACAATATCAGGAACTCGGATACTCCGATGATATCATAAACAGCTATTACAGTGAATGGTGGCTTCGTACTTCGAACTATAAAGGTAACCGGTTGCTTTCCGTTTCATCACACGGAAATATATATGAATACGGGACACCTTACAAGGATGAATTTTATAAGGATAAGGGAATCCGTCCGGTTATCGAAGTATCGGCAAGTGTATTCTCGTAAAAAATGAAACACCTCATCCGGCACTTCGTGCCACCTTCACCTTAAAGGAGAAGGCTATGAAATAGTAAAGGAGAACTTATATGAACAGGATGAAGATTTCTTTGAAAAGGTTTTTAGCTTTCGGAGTTTCTTTTATGCTTATATGCGGTTTACTCTCAAGTCTTAACATTACGCAGGCAGAAGCCAAATCGAAGATTAAAAGACCCGGTAAACCTGTTATCTCAGTAACTAAAGGCGACAGTGCAACTGATGTTGTACTTACTATCTCAAAAACAGAAAAAGCCGAAGGATTCGTAGTATATGTAAAAAAGCCAGGTTCAAAGAAATATGAGAAGATCAAAACTCTTAAAAAGGACGGAACCGAAAAAAGAACTTTGTCTATAGACGGCCTTGACAAGCAGGGAACGTACTATTTTAAGGTAAGATCATATTACAAGTCGGGAAAATCGACTGTATACAGCCTTTATAGCAAAGTTAAGAAGTATAAGGTTACTGATGCAATTACCGAAAATCTTAAAAACCTTAACAGCGGTGAATACCCTGTATATTTTACTGACAGACAGACTGTATTTTTCGGACATTATCCTTACAATGTTACCGAGTCTTCCATGGTTAAAACCAAAGTATACGATTACTACGAAGACTATATGCATGACAGGGATGCATGGGCAGGAAGAAAAACCGAAGTTGATCCCAACGGAAAATTGGACCGTATAGAATGGGAAATAATCGATGAACGTGAAGATTCATATCTTCTTATGAGTAAATATGTTATCGATGTCGTTCCTATGGCCGGTAAGGCATCTCTTTGCTATTTTACAACAATTGAGGATGATGAAAATTATTCCCTTTACGATGACGAACAGGCAGCTATAGATGATGGAAAGATTCTTACCTGGGAAGATACCAATTTAAGGAAATGGTTAAACAAGGAATTTATTGAGTATGCATTTACTTCCGATGAGAGAAATTATCTTCTTCAGATGCAGGTTGACGCATGCGGTGAAAACGAGGGCACATGTAATGACTATGTGACAATTCCCAGCAGCGATAATCTTTTAAAATATCGCAACCCTAAGAATTCCGGTAAATATTACTGGGATCTGATCGCATACGGAACTCCTTTTTCTACTTATTCCCAGAAGAGTGAAGAAGTCGGTCCCAATCGCGGTAATATATGTGATGAAACATATGGATACAGGGTACTCAGAAGAATATATCACAGCAACGGATCTTCTACAAAGTATGGATATGACTGGTCGGGTGATAAACTTGATAAAGCAACTTATGAAAGTCTAGGATGTCCTTCAGATCTTTTGGATAGAAAAACCGTAAGTTACTGGTTAAGAGATGTTGATCTTTCAAAGCATGACGAGCTTTATAATACGAATGCATCATTTGCTGACCCCTATTATTATGACGCCCGTTATACAATATATAAGGTTGTATCCTATGATGGAAGAATAACAAGCCTGCGTTCTTTAAGTCTCTTGAATTACTCTAATTCCGATAGTTTGAGGAATGAAGGCAATTTATCGCTTGTATATGATGGTGGTTACGGAACAGGAATGAGCGGCGTTCGTCCTATCATTCTTGTTGCAAAAGACAAAATCGATGCCATTATCACTTCTTCGGGCCGTGGCGGCACAATTGGTTCCACCGGAAAGAGATACGGCGGAAACGGTTCTAATGGAAACGGTTCCGGAAATAATAATCAGAAAGAAGATGAAAAATATACTGTAGAATTTATGCCTAACGGCGGAACGGGAACAATGAAGCCCGAAACTGTAAAGAAAGGCACCTACAAACTTCCTAAATGCAAATTCAAAAAGAACGGATATGAATTTATCGGCTGGCAGGTAGGTGGTGGCGAGACTTTGCAGCCCGGTGATACAATAAATGTTGAAGCAAATGTTGTACTGTTTGCCCAGTGGAAGGAAAAAGTTAAACTTAGTTCCGCTTATGTATATTTTGGACATTACGAACAGGATGGTAATAAATCTAACGGTAAGGAACCGATTGAATGGATGGTTCTTGAAGACAAGGGAGATACACTTGTTCTCATGAGTAAGGATATCCTTGTTCACAGAGTATTAAATGAAGATTACAGTTATGATGCTCCTGTTACATGGGAAAATTGCGAAACAAGAAAATGGCTTAATAAAACTTTCTTAAAAGATGCATTTACTGAAGCTGAAAGAGAAAGTATTAAAAACAGGAAATGGGAATCGGACGATAATCCTAATCCTGCATGGCCAAGATCCGGTGGCGAAGATGTAAAGGATAAGGTTTCGATACTCAGTCTGGAAGAAGTAAAGAAATACTTTGCAGGAGAAGGTTTTACACAGAAGAACAATCTTGAATGCTATAATTGGAAGCTTTGCGCACTGCCTTCAAATGCAATAGCTAAGTCGGATAAGAATAAGGAAGGCTTGATACTTGAAGGATTCATCTACTTCTCACGTGAATTCTACCAGGAAATCGGGTATCCTGAGGATGTTTTAAGCGGAAAATACAGTGGATGGTGGCTCCGTTCACCCGGCACCGGTGACGAATTTATGCTTTATGTTTCCCCTCAGGGCGGCATAGACGCCAGCGGTTCAGAATGCACTACCAGACTTCAGTTAACATACGGCTTACGTCCGGTTATCGAAGTTTCAACAAGCGCCGTATCAGAAGCTAAGAACGTTAAAAAATAATTAGGACGGGAATTGTTTCCTGTCTTGGAGGAAAATCATCATGAAAAAGAATGTTGCAAGCAGGATACTGATTGCTTTGATGATCGTTATCATGGTATTTCCCAACACCGATATTCCGGTCCTCGCCAGCGGGGGCCGGAGTTCTGGCGTTATGGGAATCTATGATGCCGGATCATCGGAACCCACGCTTGTCAGAGGTGTAACAGAGCCTTCATACATCGACAAGTACGGAAACATATATCTTTCAATAACAAATGAAGAGTTTTTTGATGCAGGTTATGAATACGGAGATATAGTAAAGGTCAAGATTCTCGGAAAAAAATTCAGTCTTCCGGTTGTGAGTTCATATTCGGATGTTGATTCGGGAAAGCTTGCTCTTATTGTGAGTGAAGACAAACAATATCTCCGGCTTGCCTTAAATATGGGCAGCTTTGCCACAGAATACGGCTTGGCGACCAAGACTGTGTCGGAGGATGGAACATTTGAATGGAATTTTCCCGAAGGTACATCGGAACCGGTTAAGGTATCTGTTTGGCTTAAAAAGAAGGGCGGTTACGCCGATGAGTATTTAATAAGACAGATTAAATCATCCGACATAAGGGACGAATATCCCGATCTGTTAGACGAGGAATTTGCCAATTTCCGACAGGTAAATACAACGGGTATGGGATTGGGTATACTTTATCGTACTTCATCGCCCATAGATCCGTCCATTAATCGTAATAAGTATGCCGACAATGCCATAAAAGAAGCTGGAGTTAACGTAATATTAAATCTTACCGATACGCAGGATTCCGTAAAAGAATATGAAGGATATTCCGAGACATATTATTCTACAGTTAAAACTTTTGAGATCCCGTTAAGCATGGATTATAAATCAGAAGAATTTGAAAATATGCTTGCCGAGGGACTTCGCTTCATGGTTGAAAATCCCGGTATCTATGCAATCCATTGTAAAGAAGGAAAGGATCGTGCCGGTTTTGTGTCAGCAATCCTTGAATGCCTTATGGGTGCGGAATATTTTGAGGTTGTAGATGATTATATGCTTTCATTTTACAATTATTACGGTTTAAAGAAAGATGATCCGGCTTATGAAGCTATAATAAACGGGAATTTTGAAAAGACCTTGAAGAGTGCTTTTACATTCTCAAAGAAAGACAAGAAAAAAGACCTGAGCACACGCAATCTTGCTAAATGTGCTGTAAAATACCTGAAAAAGATCGGGCTTTCAAGTGCCGAGATAAAGAAATTAAAGAAAAATCTTTCCCAAAGTGTTGATTTTATCGACAAAAATGTAAATGTAAAAACGGGTGGGGAAAATGTGGACTCGCTTAAGCTTAGATTTTACAGTGATGAGCCCAATATACCTTATATAGGAATAAAAAGCTTCTATGAATTTTTAGGGTTTGATCATTCATATAGTACAGATGAGCTTGGAAGAACCGTAATTACAAATAAAAACAGGATAGAGGCTGTTTTTGATACCGGAGCAGGAACAATTTCTTCGGATAACTGGGAATTCTTTAATAGATATGATCCGTCTTCCGCTGTATCTTATTGCCGGTTTGGCAGGGAAGTGGTTTCGGACTATAAAGAAACGGGAAAGACAGCTGTATTCGATCTTGGAAAATACGGGTTAAAAATGATCCCGGATGAAAATGATATTTATATATCTCTGTCTCTTGCTTCGAATTTAAGGAGCGAACCGACCGGAGGTACGTTGGGGTGGAACGGAAGATATGTTTTCGCGGACTTCATAGGTGAAATAAACCATTTAAGGGAGTTAAGCGATTCCCTTACCATAAAGAAAATGTTTGTAAGTAAAGAACGTCCAAAAGATATCGCAGATGAGACCTTTAAGGAGCTTTGCTTTATATTTGACAATTTATACGGTCATCCAAGTGTTGCATTATTGGCCGAAGATATAAAGGAAAAAGGTTTCTACACGGCTTTACTCGAGTATAGTGATGAAACAAGGGCCATACTTGCAGGATTGCAATCGACAGATACGGCAGAATACTATCAGGCATTGAATAAATTGTTTTTTGTATATCTGGATGATAACGGACATACTGTTCCGACTGACGTATCCGATTCGATATTCTATAAAATTATAGCGCTTGTTGATAATACCGATGCAGCCGAATTAAAGAAACTACTTATGAATGCCGGTTTCAATAAAACCATATCAATGTATCGTATTCTTTTGTCTGAAGGTAGTTCGTTATGGGGGAAAAACTATTATCTTGAATATGATAATACAGCCTTCATAAGACTTGTAAGCTTTACATATGATGAAGATGGATGGAAAAAATACTTCCTCGAAGGAGGTGAGCTTCCGCAGGATCCTGTCGGCGTAACTGTAGCGGGACTTAAGAAAGCGTCCGCAAATCCTAAAATAGAGAATATTGTTTTTGATCTTACGGCAAATTCCGGTGGGAATACGGATATTTTGGGATTTATCACAGGTATTACCACAGGTAATAATATAATAAACGGTTATAATGAGATCAATGATTGGACACCTCTGCGCATAGTTGAAGCAGACTTCAATCTTGACGGCGTATTTGACGATAAAGATAAAATATATGACCGTTTTAATTACGGAGTATTAACCACGAAAGCAGCTTTTTCATGTGGAAATGAGTTCCCGATGATGATGCAGGAGGCAGGTGCTGTATTGATAGGCGAGCCCAGCGGCGGCGGATCTTGTAACGTATTGGGCATGGTTCAGCCTGACGGAACTGTGTTTTCTATGAGCAGCTCATATTGCATTTCAGCTCATGAGGGTGTTGAGGACGCTGAAAATGGTTGTAATATAGATGTCCCGATCGAACCTAAGCTGACTATTAAAGCTGACGGAAGCATAATTTATGATTACTCAGCATATTACGACCTCGAAAATCTTGATAGGATCATGGATGAATGGTTCGCAAAATAAAAAATTAAAAAACTTCTTGTATTTTTATAAAAGAAATGTTATAATAATGATTTAGTATCAGGTTTTAAAGATGATATATGGTCTGATTATTGTTTTGAAAATTATGAGGATTTAAGATTAAGGAGGTTTGAAGATGGGAAAGATCACTATTAACGAATCGCTCTGTAAGGGCTGTGAGATGTGTGTTAATGCATGTCCCCTGCACCTGCTTGAGTTAGATAAGTCCAGACTTAATGTCAAGGGTTATCATCCCGCACATATGACAGATCCCGCAAAGTGCTCGGGCTGCAAGTCATGTGCAACTATGTGTCCTGATGTATGTATCACGGTAGAGCGTGACTGAGATATCAGATAGATGTGACAAAGAAAAACGTCCACATCGTCACCTAAGTAAAGTCGGCAAGCCTTCTCCTTGAGGAGAAGGTGGCACGAAGTGCCGGATGAGGTGAAGTGTTAAAGTTTAAAGATTACACCTCATCAGTCAGCTTCGCTGACAGCTTCCCCTCAAGGGGAAGCCTTAGATTACATCATATATGAATAAAATAATCATAGGAGAAAAATCATGTCAGAGAAAGTTTTAATGAAAGGAAATGAGGCACTTGGCGAGGCTGCTATCCAGGCAGGCTGCCGTCATTTCTTCGGATATCCGATCACGCCTCAGACAGAGCTTTCCGCATATCTGT
>JAEEVO010000175.1 GCA_016290905.1 Lachnospiraceae bacterium
CCGGGCGAATCCAGGCTAAAGAAATGATATGCACCGATTCTTAACCCTGTTTTCTGAGCCTCAGTCCAGTTTTTATCAAATTGTTCGTCCTTGTGCTGTGAGCCTTCGGTCGCTTTTATATAAGCGAACCGGATAGGTTCTTCTTTTAACCGATTCCAATCTATATCTCCCTGGTAGTGAGATACGTCAACTCCTCTGACGGGATATTTTTTCTTTGACGGATTATTAATATGAATCACGCCCGTGTATAAAAGCACCATTGTTAAACACAGTATGAACAGTACCAAAACTATGGTTAATAACAGTAATGATCTTTTTCTTTTCATAAGCCCTCTAAAACCCTTTAGTGCTATTAATTATAATATAACTAAGTCGCAAAAACACCCAAAATATTGTGATTTCTTTTTTAAGTTTTCCAGGCAAAATAAAACAGCAGGGCTTTATGTCTTGCCCTGCTGCTCTGCTTTTTGTATTAATATTACTTGTTTCCGCTTCTGCTGATTTCCAGAATCTCATGCAGAATATTCTCCGTGACAGCCATGTCCTTCCTGCAATCGTCGCTGGTTTCTATGCTGGACTGGGAAGATGCGGCAACTTCTTCGGAGGTAGCCGAAAGGTTGCTGATAGCATCCATAACTGCAGTATTGGCTTGTACGCAGGCATCAACGTTGTCCGAGATTGTGGTAGCCCTTGAAGTAAGGTCTGAAACTTCTTCAAGAATGACTTCGAACTTCTCCCCGGTCTTAGCGATAATTTCACCCTGCTCGTTGGCGGATTCAACGCTTTTATCCATATTCTTTGACGCTATATCAACCTTCTCGATAAGGTTATCGATGGTGGAAGCGATTTGCTCGGCGGATGTTTTTGTATTCTCGGAAAGCTGGCGGATTTCTTCCGCTACAACCGCGAAGCCCTTTCCTGCTTCTCCCGCTCTGGCCGCTTCAATGGAAGCGTTTAATGCAAGGAGGTTTGTCTGACCGGAAATAGCCAGGATTGCGTCTACGATATCTTTTACCGTACCGGCGGACTTTTGTAAGTTCATGGTCATCTCGGCAGTCTCTTTGTTGATAACGGAGGATTCTTTGGCCTTTGAGGTGAGTTCTTTTACCAAAGCATTGCCTTCCTTTATGTTATCGGTAACCTCATCTGCGTTGTTGCGCATCTCGGCAGACTGATGGGCGATATTCTCAAGAGACTCGGTAATGTTTGAATTCATTTCGGTCTGGGTCTGAATAGCCTCGGCGGTAAGAGTCACGGACTTGGAGATTTCCTCGGCTGACTCGGCGCTGGCAGTGACCTTCTCGGAGAGTGACTCCATGGCTTCATTGGCAGCTTCTAACTTTTCGCCGATTCTGATACCGATAGACTTTATGACTTCGGCGTCTTCCTGCTGCTTTCTGGCAGCTTCCTGAATCTCATCGATGGTCTCATCGTTTTGTTTGCTGATTAATCTTACGTAAAATACTGCCATCAAGGCCATCAACAAGGCATAGACTGCGTCTGTGAAAACCATGTTTTTTCTTTCGGAAGGATTCTCTGCCATAGATAAATACAGTACTACAAACAGAAAATTGAAGGCAACTACGGAGCCCGCCGTAATATAAGTAAGTTTAGGGTCGGTATAAAGCAATACCAGAAGCAGAAGCGCCGGTCCAAAGGCCCATAAATACGGCACATGAACGATACCTAAAATTACTACCAGGTATCCTGCTATCATGCAGCTCATAATCAGGTATTTGCCCTTCTCGTCACGTCTGAACTTTATAAAGCTGAACACAAAAACCGCCAGAATGACAATTTGCAAAGCCAACATTACAGCTGTGTTCAGAACACCCACTCTGTCGGCTTGATATACAATAGTGGAAAGAATTTCAAAGACATTAATGATTAAGGCCAGCTTAAAGGCCAGCAGATTGCTTTCGTAGATATGCTTTTCTTGCAGACTCATATTTTGCACCAATCCTTTCGCAAAATATAGTAGCACACAATTATTAATCCGGTGCTAAAGAGCTTTATTATCAACATTTTCTTTGAAATACATTCTACTGAATCCGGCTCCTCTTTTTATTTCAGAACACTTTCAATCAGACTTACTGCTTTTCCCACTCCGTCCTCTGTTTTTATCTTTTCAGATATGGATAAAGCATTCTGCTTCTTGATATCATATGTACTGTTCATCTCTTCTATTGCGGCAATCAAAGCTGCTTCGGAAAGATCTTTGGCATTGATGTGCCCGGTTGCTACATCAAGCTTTTCTAACTGCATTGCAAAACCGAGCTGGTCGAGTACATGAGGAACCGGAATCGACGGGATACCATATATCATCGAAGAAGCGGTAGTCCCGAAGCCGCAGTGGTGGATTACAAACTTACCCTGTCTGAAGAGCCAGCTGTGAGGAACACTGCCGCAGGCTATCATGGTATCCGGAAGCTCATAATCGGCAAGGGTTTTCTTAAAGCCCTGAATTACCGCCCTTGTGCCTGTCTTTCGGAAAGCATTGACAAACATGTGGAGTTTAGCCTTATCTGAAACCGATTCAAACGACATAGCACCTAAAGCAAGAATTGCCGGAGGTTCACCTGCTTTAATAAACTCGCTGAGGCTCTCATCAGGGGCATACTCTTTTTCTTCTTCATACCAGTATCCGGTTATGATGTTTTTCTT
>JAEEVO010000062.1 GCA_016290905.1 Lachnospiraceae bacterium
AAAACCATTACTGAAGTCAGCAGAGTAAAGTAAATAACTAAGACTTCCCATACCTAAAATGGGATTCGTACCTTGAAAATTCAATATTTCAACCAATAAAGTATGATTTATGCCGTTTCCACACTATGATGGAGAGCGTTTCTGATGTACTCTGGTAAGCGTGATTCAAAATCAGCTACAAAGATGTCCAGCTGGTCATCGCTAAGTTTCAGTACACTTTGAAGGCTTGCAAGCATTGCAGAAACAAGGATTGACATCGATCTGGCAAATGTTATATCAGCCATTTCATCAACAAGGAAAAAGAACAGCTCCCCAAGAGTCCTGCTGTCCTCGTTCTGACGTTGCTCCAGTGATAATAGCATATATCGTGTAAAGACAATAGCTGTATGTGCGGTAAGTGCATCATATGACAGACTGTGACATTCACCGATAAGGTTCAGGCATGATTTACAGGTCTTGAAAAACACCTCTATCTGCCACCTTTTCCCATAGATGCGGATTATCTCTTCTTCGGAGAGTGTGATATCGGTACAGATAAAAGCAAGCCAGTCTTTACGATTTGCCGTATTCCTTACACAGATTATCTTTGCGGGGATAGGATCCTCCTTGCCAAGCATAACATCTACAGAAAGAAGATATCTGGATCTTCCACGGCGCTTCTTATTCCTTGAGTAGATTTCCTTAATGTTGAGCTGGCTATCTCCGAAACCATATTTTATACGGCTGCTCTTTTTGATCATGGCTATAACGTCCATTCCCTTTGATTTTATCTGTGTTATCTGGGCAGGATTTGCAAACCAGCAGTCGAACAGAACATACTGTGCGGAAACCCCGGATGACACTGCTGTGTCGATAAGCTTCATCATGACATCAGGAGCCTTGGTCTGGGCAAGGGTTCTTCTCTGTCCGGCTATCGTCCTCTTGTCAAAAGAAGAAACAGGGCCTATGACGTTAGATTCATTAGCAGAGGCAACAAGACAGCTGTTCACGGGTATTAAGGTGTTACCGTCACTCCAGCTTAAAGTGAGCAGGCGGTATCCCTTTTTGTACTTCATGTCCACATGGTCAAAAACACGTGAGCCAAGTTCTGTTTTCTTACAGCTGGTACGGCTGAAAAGGCTGTCATCCACTATAAACACATTTGCTCTCTTTGCATCTGTAAGCGGCATGATTTCTCTGTTTATGATGTCAGAGGCAAGCAGGGACGTAAACCTTAGCCAGTTGGTTTTGACCGAGTTCAGGAAACGGTAGAAAGTATTTTTTGAAAAGTTTTCCTTGAACGAACCGGTACGCTGCTGCATATACATGCTGCGGCCGACAAAGATGTTACAGAGCTTGTATTTCAGGATAGAAACCGCAGAAACACCTTTTTCTTTGGTACCATTGCACTTTTTGAGAAGTGCTCCGATTTTATGCTTTGAGAAAAATTTCTGAATTCTACCAAAAAGTACTTCCTTTTCTGTAGCCTCCTGTGGTATAATGGACATGGCATAAATCCTCCTTTGGTTTTGGTTTTTGGACAACTCCATTATACCATATGGAACGCTTTTATGCCATTTTTATTTGGTTAAAATATTGAATTTTCAAGATTCAACACACCTTAACGATGTGGGAAGTTTTAGTAATTAAATAAAACTATTGGAACCGGTAGGATTTTTTATTCGTCTAATATTTGTCATAAGAAAAGGACAGGAGGAATAAAAATGAAAAAACAGATTTGTTTATTATTGATCATGGCACTGCTCATCGGAGCATTCTCGGGATTTTCCGATGTGGCTCCCGCATCAGGTAAGGCAGATGCGGCTTCGACGGTTACCGGAAAGGCCATGAAGATCACAAAGAAGACAAAGGCCACTACCGAAGAAATGAATTCCGGTTATAACACCTTTGCGATGCGTACCTTAAAGGAAGCCATAGCAGGTGAAGAGGAAGGAACCAATGTAATGATCTCACCGGCTTCACTTATGTTTGCACTTGATATGGCAGCTATGGGAGCAAAGGGAAAGACCTACTCTCAGATGGCTTCGCTTTTCATGAAGGGTGCTACAAAGCGCGATCTGCTAAACTATGCGAAGTATTACAGAAGCACTTTGGAGAAGAGCGGCCTGATGAAGATCGCAAATTCCATATGGATCAATGAGAATAATCTTAATAACAATAACGTAAGGATAAATGAAGGTTATCTCAATCTGTTAAGGAAGGCTTTCAAGGCTGCCGCAGCTTCAAGAAAATTTGACGATACGGTTAAGGATGAAGTTAATAAATGGATATCCGATAATACAAACGGTATGATCAAAAAAGTCATAGAGAAACTGACAGATGACAATCTTATGCTCATTATCAACGCGATGGCTTTTGAGGGCAAGTGGAAGGATGAGTATAAAGAATCCGATATTGACGAAAACGGTGTCTTCACAAACAGCGATGGTAAGGAAGAAAAAGCAAAGATGCTTTACTCCGAGGAGAATCGTTACTTCGAAACTGAAAATGAAAAAGGTTTCTTAAAATATTATGAGGGTGATAAGTATGCTTTCATGGCAATACTCCCCAATGATGCCAAGCTTTCGATGAAGGATTATGTTAAGGGGCTTTCGGACGACGCTATCGAAAAGTTTTACAATAGTCTGTACCGTACAGACGTTGATACCAGGACACCGGCATTCTCGTTTGATTATCAGATACTGATGAATGATATGCTGAAAAAACTGGGAATGAAGAAAGCTTTTACCCAAAAAGCTGATTTCTTCCAGATGTTAGATCCTAAGACCTTAAATCCGGATCTTGCTCTTTTTATAAGCAGCGTCATACAGAAGACGCATATCGAACTTGATGAGAAGGGTACAAAGGCTGCTGCAGTTACGGTTATCGAAATGAATTGTACAACAACAGCTTATGAGCCCGAAAAGGTTAAAAAGTCGGTTATACTTAACAGACCTTTTATGTTCGCCATTATGGATACCGAGACAGGTACACCTGTATTCACAGGTATCGTAAATACCGTGGCAGAATAAGGGTTTTAGCCAAAAACAGACCTAAAAGCAGGAACATTTCCTGCTTTTTTTATTGACATAAAGCCCGTAAAGTGATACTTTTATAACGTAGTACAGTGTTTTTTGGGGAATTATTAAGAAAGTTGAGGACGTGTGTATGGAACAGCAGTTTATTGTTGACAGCGTTGAAAAACTGGAAGAACTTATCAGTCGTGTAAGAGCGGCTCAGAGTGAGTTCGCCGAGTTTTCCCAGGAAAAGGTTGATGAAATCTTTAAGGCGGCAGCTACGGCAGCATGTGCGGCAAGGCTTCCTCTTGCAAAGCTTGCGGTTGAAGAGACCGGTATGGGCTGTGTAGAGGACAAGGTGATCAAGAACAGCTTTGCAAGCGAGTACATTTATAATGCTTACAGGGACACAAAGACCTGCGGCGTTATAGAAGAGGATAAGGCAATGGGTATTCAGAAGGTTGCCGAGTCCATAGGTCTTGTTGCTGCGGTCATACCGACGACCAATCCTACATCTACAGCTATTTTTAAGACTCTTATATGTTTAAAGACCAGGAACGGTATCATTATCAGTCCGCATCCGAGAGCAAAGAAGTCCACAATCGAGGCAGCGCGCATTGTGCTTGAAGCTGCGGTTAAGGCAGGTGCTCCCGAAGGCATCATCGGCTGGATAGATGTCCCTTCCCTTGATATGACAAATATGATAATGAAATCGGCCGATATCATCCTTGCTACCGGCGGCCCCGGTATGGTTAAGGCTGCATATTCGTCCGGTAAGCCTGCACTCGGCGTAGGAGCAGGAAATACTCCCGCAATATTTGATTCGAGTTGTGATATAGTACTTGCCGTCAACTCCGTTATGCATTCAAAGACGTTTGATAACGGTATGATCTGTGCTTCGGAGCAGTCGGTAATAGTACTTGATGACATATATGACAAGGTTAAAAAGGAATTTGCTTACAGAGGAGCTTATTTCCTTAATCCCGAAGAGACCGAGAAGGTCAGGAAGACAATAATAATCAACGGTTCACTGAATGCTAAGATTGTCGGACAGAAGGCATGCACGATAGCGGCTCTTGCCGGAGTGACGGTTCCCGAGTCGGCAAAGGTACTTATCGGTGAGGTTGAATCGGTTGATATCTCCGAGGAATTCGCTCATGAAAAGCTTAGTCCCGTTCTTGCCATGTACAGGGCGAAGGATATAGAGGATGCCTTTGCAAAGGCTGAAAGGCTTATTGCAGACGGCGGTTACGGACATACTTCTTCAATCTATCTTGATGTTGATAAAAAGCAGGATATTTTTGATGAGTTTAAGGAGAGGATGAAGACCTGCCGAATCGTTGTCAATACTCCTTCTTCACAGGGCGGTATCGGAGATCTTTACAACTTCAAGCTTCTTCCTTCACTTACACTTGGATGCGGAACATGGGGCGGCAATTCCGTAAGTGAGAATGTAGGCGTAAAGCATCTGCTGAATATAAAGACTGTGGCTATAAGGAGGGAAAACATGCTTTGGGTAAGAGTTCCCGAGAAGGTTTATATAAAGAAGGGTTGTACAGAAGTAGCTCTTGAAGAGCTTAAGAATGAAATGAATAAGAAGAGGGCGTTCATCGTTACAGACAGCTTCCTGTTCAAGTCGGGCATGTGCAGGCCCGTTACGGACAAGCTTGACAGCCTTGGTATCGTACATGCAACATTCTCGGATGTTGAGCCCAATCCTACATTAAAGAGTGCTAAGGCCGGTGCCGAGCTCATGAGAAGCTTTGAACCCGATGTTATTATTGCCATAGGCGGCGGATCGGCTATGGATGCAGCTAAGATAATGTGGCTGCTCTATGAGCATCCGGAAGCAGATTTCGCAGACATGGCTATGCGTTTCGTAGATATCAGGAAGAGAGTTTACAAATTCCCTCATATGGGTGACAAGGCTTATTTCGTAGCCATTCCCACATCGGCAGGTACCGGCTCGGAGGTTACTCCTTTTGCGGTTATTACCGATGAGGTCAGCGGCATCAAGTATCCTCTGGCTGATTACGAGCTGCTGCCCAAGATGGCTATCGTTGATGCCGACTTCCAGATGACGGCACCCAAGGGACTTACTTCGGCATCGGGCATTGATGCGGTTTCACATGCACTTGAGGCATACGCTTCAATGCTTGCGACCGATTATACCGATGGTCTGGCACTTCAGGCATTAAAGGTTATCTTCAAGTATCTGCCCATTGCTTATAACGACGGAACAAATGTAGAGGCAAGGGAGAAGATGGCTAATGCGGCAACAATGGCAGGTATGGCATTTGCAAACGCATTCCTCGGAGTATGCCATTCAATGGCTCATAAGCTCGGTGCTTACCATCATATCGCTCACGGTGTTGCAAATGCGCTGATGCTTGAGGAGGTTATCAGGTTTAACTCTAAAGAGGCTCCTACAAAGATGGGTACATTCCCTCAGTACGATCATCCTCATACAATGAGACGTTATGCAGAGGTCGCCGAATATCTCGGACTTGGCGGAAATACCGATGAGGAAAAGGTTGAGGCACTTATTGCAGCTGTTAACGATCTTAAGGATAAGATTGAGATAAAGAAGACAATTAGGGATTATGTTCCGGATGAGGAGCATTTCATGGCAGTTCTTGACGAGATGTCAGAGCAGGCGTTTGATGATCAGTGTACCGGTGCAAATCCCAGATATCCGCTTATTTCCGAGATCAAGCAGATGTTCCTGAATGCATATTACGGCAAGCATGAGGAAGTATAACAAAACAGAGATGCGGAGCATCGTTTTGTTACCGAGGAAACGCTGAAAGCGTTTTCGAGGTGACTTTGACTTTCGAAGCAGACCGATGAGGTGAATAATTATATAGGAGGCAGTATGAAATTAGATAAAGTTATATCCGTTAGAAAAAACAAGGTCCTTTATCGTGACGGAGATCTTTGCATTAAGGTTTTTGATGAAAACTATTCAAAGGCTGATGTCTTAAATGAGGCTCTGATCACTGCAAGGATCGAAGAGACAGGTCTCAATATCCCTAAGCTCAGGGAAGTTACCGTTGTTGACGGAAAGTGGGCTATAGTTAATGATTATATCGAGGGTACACCACTTGATAAGCTTATGGAAGAGTATCCGGAGAAAAAGGATGAGTACCTTGAGAAGTTTGTAGATCTTCAGCTTGAGGTTCATTCCAAGAGATGTCCATTATTAAATAAGCTTAAGGATAAGATGAACAGGAAGATCAGCGCGACAACACTTGATGCCACCACAAGATATGAGCTTCATACAAGGCTTGAGGGTATGCCCAAGCATGTAAAGGTTTGTCATGGTGATTTTAACCCCAGCAATATCATAGTTAAGGATGATGGCACCATGTATATCCTTGACTGGGCTCACGCAACCCAGGGCAACGCTTCGGCCGATGCCGCAAGAACCTACCTTCTTTTCTGGCTCAATAACGATATGGAGACCGGCGAGAAGTATCTGAAGCTTTTCTGCAAGAAGAGCGATACAGCTATGCAGTACGTTCAGAAATGGATCCCGATAGTTGCCGCTTCCCAGTCCGTAAAGGGCCATGAGGAAGAGATGGAGCTTCTGATGAAGTGGGTTAACGTGGTTGACTACGAGTGATTTCTCTTGTATTTTTTGAAAAAGCGTAGGATACTAAATTCCACTATGTCATCCTGAGCGAAGCGAAGGATCTTTTGAGTAGGTGAACAAAGCATTATTCATAATGTCATCCTGAGCGAAGCGAAGGATCTTTTAGAAAGGTTGTATGAATCATTATTATGTTTATATAATTACAAATTGGAATAATAAAGTTCTATATATCGGTGTTACAAATAATATTGCAAGACGAATATATGAACACAAAAATAAACTGGTTGATGGTTTTACAAAAAAATATAATGTTTATAAGCTTGTATATCTGGAAGAAATGAATGATGTTGAGGCTGCTATTTCAAGAGAGAAACAGCTCAAAGGATGGAATAGAGAAAAAAAGATTATGCTTATCGACAGTGTCAATCCTAAGTGGGAGGATTTGTTCATGGAAGGGTAAAGATCCTTCGCTACGCTCAGGATGACAGAATATTTGGTGACAGCATAATTTGGTGACAGTATAATTTGGTGACATCGTAATTCGACGACATCATGTTTTGAAAATATCTCGATTTGAGGTATTATTAAGAATTTGTGGAGAAGTAAGATAAATGTCTTGGTATAACGAAACTGTATTTTACCACATATATCCGCTGGGTATGACCGGTGCCCCGTTTGATAATCCTTACGGGGAACCGGTTAACCGGTTAAAGGATGTTGAAAAGTGGATACCGCATATAAAAGAACTTGGGTGTGGGGCAATATACATAGGTCCTTTGTTTGAATCAAAGAGTCACGGATACGATACGACCGATTACAAAAAGCTTGACGGCAGGCTCGGTACAAATGACGATCTTAAAGCTTTCGTTTCTTACTGCCACAAGAACGGGATAAAGGTCATATTCGACGGCGTATTTAATCATGTCGGACGTGATTTCTTTGCCTTTAAGGATCTTAAGGAAAAAAGAGAGGGTTCGCAGTACAGGGACTGGTTCTGTAATGTGAACTTTTGGGGTAACAATGAGTTTAACGACGGCTTTTCATATGATAACTGGGGAGGCTACAATATCCTCGTAAAGCTTAATCTATGGAACCAGACGGTAAGAGACTACCTTTTTGATGTTGTAAGGTTCTGGGTCAGTGAATTTGATGTGGACGGGATACGTCTTGATGCCGCAGATGTTCTTAATTTTGATTTCATGAAGCAGCTGAGAGGCCTTGCCAATACGATAAAGCCGGATTTCTGGCTGATGGGTGAGGTAATACACGGAGAATACATCAGATGGGTAAATGAAGGAACGCTTCATTCGGTCACGAACTATCATCTGCACAAGGCTCTTTATTCCGGTCACAACGATCATAATTATTTTGAAATAGCGCATACCGTAAAGCGTCTGCAGGATATGGGTGTCAACAGGAATGAAGGCTGCATGCTCTACAATTTCGTGGATAATCATGATGTTGAGAGGATTTATACAAAGCTGAATAATAAGGATCATTTTGTTCCGGTGCATATACTGTTGTATACTCTGCCCGGTATTCCTTCTTTGTATTACGGTTCGGAATACGGTATTGAGGGTAAAAAAGAGAAGTTTTCCGATGCTTCGCTAAGACCTCTTATGAAGGCTGAGGATTATCAAAATGTTGAAGGAAAAGCGGAAGAGTTTGTAAAGCTTATCTCACTGCTCAGCGAGGTTCACGGTAAGTACAAGGCATTAAGCTACGGTGGATACAGACAGGTGGTGCTTACAAACAGACAATATGTGTTTGCAAGGGAAAACGGGGATGAAAAGATCTATATAGCCGTTAACAATGATGAAAACGACGCGGTTGTAAGGTTTAACGCCGATTCCGGGAGGCTATTTAAGGTATTTTCAGCAGGAAGGGACAAGGCTATAATCGGTGATCCCGAAAAAGAAGAGGATTACATGGTTTCTCAAGGAAACAATTATTATGAGATAAAGCTTGAGCCATGTTCAGGTATGATACTGACAAGCAAAAATTTGCTTAATGATATTGGTGGTAATATGAAAGGCTGTTAAAATGAGGAAGATTTTTTATATGCTGCTGATAGGTCTGCTTGTAATGGGACTTGCAGCATGCTCAAAGGACGGAAAAGAAGAAGATAATAAAAGAAACGCAACAGAGGTTACAGGTACGGCGTCTCCCGCGCCAACAAAAGAGGCCGATGTGACAGAGACCGTTACACCTGAGGCAACACCTGAGGAAACTCCGGTTCCTACCGAGGGCGGGGATGAAAATAATGTTACCCCCGAAGCTTCGGCAGCGCCTACAGAGAAGGCTCCGGAACCTACTGCTACCGGAATACCCGATGTGACCGCAACGCCTACTGAAGAGCCGGTGCCTACAGGAAACGAAAACGCTTCAACTCCCGATATAATGACGGTAGCTTCAGCATATTATGATTATGTAGCAAAAAGCATGATCACAAATAACTATGAGAAAGCTGAAAGGACACGTTTCGGCCTTGCACTGATCGATGAGGATGATATACCCGAGCTTCTTATCGCGGAGGACAACAGTCATGGTACAGGCGTAAAGGTTGTTTTCTACAACAACGGAGATCCTAAGGAGGTTGGCGCATTCGGAGAAAACGGCGGATTCTCATATATAAAGAAAGAAAACAGTATCCTGGACTTCTTTATGGCAATGGGTATAAGGACACTCTCAAAATACAGCGTAAATCCGGATCTGTCCTTAAAGGAAATGATCTCCTTCCGTGCGGATGACAACGGTGATGAAGGCTACAAGATTAACGGTGAAGACGTCGATGTTGATTCCTTTGATGAGCAGTACGACGAAGCCTTTGAAAGCGATAACGGGAATAAGACAATTTATGTTGAATACTACGATCTTTTGCCTTATCATCCTTACCTGACGGATCCCGCACTCGTTGATGCGTTCGCTCAGATGTATAATGAGCTGCTTGATCCGGATTACGACTGCTTCTCAGGATATTTTAACGATAATATGCAGAAGCTTACAGGTTCATGGAGCCTGATACGCGGTACGGCAAGTGTTAAGGATATAGGTACTGTTGAATTTGATTCCCAAAACACCGAAAACGAGGTTGTCATGCTTTCAATGGCAACAGTCGATAAGTTTAACGGAGTAGGTCTGTGGCTGTCATCATACAGGGGAGATGAATCTATCGATGACATGACTCTGACCAGTTATGCGATGCCTATGACTTATTTCGGAACAGGTATCTCAGAAGGACTGGATTACGGCTGGAGTGTTAAGGCAGAGCCTGAGTTCGGTGACTGGAGCTATTATCTCTGCATGGATGATAACGATCATCTGATAATCGCAATTTTCAGGGACCGTGAGGGTGAAACCGATTCATTGGGGAATCCTTTGAGTGACAGCATAGTGCTTACTTACGAAAGAGATACGGAAGACTATCGGTATATCAGCGTAAAGGCGGAACTTAGCAGACAGGCTGATGCTGACAAGGATGGCCTGAAGGCATTTGTTGCAAAAGAATATCTGGTAGTTACACAGGACGACATTGAACTTATTACAAAATATGGGCTTCCCGAGGATCTTGATGGGTATGATTATGAGATAGTATATCCGGATAAGGAAGCATATACCATATTTATCAATGATGACACGGCCGTAGAGGTACTTGATTTTGAAAACAGTATGTCTTCGAAGACGATAACTGCCGAGGAGTTTGCAAATTTAAATGCATACGGAAGCTATATACTTTATTTTGATCCCGATGACGAAGGAAACCTTGAAGGGAAGACTGTCCTCCGTATAAATGAAGATTATACAGGCTGATATGGTTTGCCATCATGAGCGTAGGGATCAGTGAAGATTATACTGACTGACATTATAGTTTGTCATCCTGAGCGTAAGCGAAGGATCTTAAGGAAAGGATAAAAGATTCTTCGCTTCGCTCAGAATGACATTAGAAGAATGACAATAAAGGAATGGCATTACTGAATAAATAAAAATTAAAAATTTTGAAAGGGGTAAATAAATATGGCAACAGATAACACAAACAACAAAGAGAAATCAAAACCGGTTATGTTTAACGGAGAAATAAAGCATTCCAAGACAAAGAACAGCGGACCTGCAGCTTCGGGCGGTACTTCGTCAATAAGCAAAATGATCAAAGCCGCTTCAGGCAATACTTCAACCGGTAAAAAGTTTACAATAAAAAAGAAAGAGAACTGATCAATGGAAAAGATAAAGAGCGTAAAGCTGCTTCCCGCAAGATGTGCCGTAGACCTTTCGGATGGCAGCGAAAGAGGCCTGTATGTTGACCAGGATTATATCTTAAGGAAGCTTGGTAGACCGCACAGAGCCGTAAATATCATGTACTGCTATTATCCGAAGGATGAAACCTGGCCTAAACGCGCGCAGGATGCGTATAAGGACATGGAAGTAGGATTTGCATGGGATTATCCTTATGATAATTATTTTCCTTATCTTGGAGGACTTGAGGGCGATACCCTCGGGGAGCCTTTTACTTGCATGAGGGACATAAGAAAACACGGGCAGGATGTTATCCTGACCTTAACCTGCGATCCGAAGGTATCCGATGAACAGATAAAGGCTATCGCAAAGGATTTAAGATCGTTCGGAAAAATGATGCTTAGGCTCAATCACGAATGTACAGGGTCTTGGTTCTCGTTTAATAAAAGAGCGGATTATGCGGAAATCGCGGATTTTTATGTGAGATTCCACCGTATCGTTAAGGAATATGCCCCGAATGTTTCAATGATACTCTGTGCCGGTGCAGCCGATAAGAAGAATTCGGAGAAGATCGACAGGGAAGAAGAGTTTGTTACTGCGTTTAAGGAGACCGAGTTCTGGTCCATCGATCAGTATATCGCGCTTAACTGGGGATGGCCTTACGAGGTTGCCGAGAAAGACAATAAGCAGCATATGAGGCTTCCGGCTTCAAATGTTTATAAGCTGGCAAGAAAAACCTTTGAACGCCTGAAATACATAAACGGCGGAAAGGTAAAGCCGATGGTATTGTCGGAACTGAATGCGGACGGAGACGTGACCGGACCTTATGCTCAGGTTAAGATCATGAAGGAGTTCTGCAATCTGATAAAACAGGATGCTGAAAGATGGCTTAACGGCTTCTGCTTCTATCAGTTCAGGGACGACGGACGTCTCGGACTGGAGATAACCGATCCGAATAACCCTGCAGTCGGAGTGGAACAGCCCATGCTTGCGGCATATCGGGATATCATTCATGATGATTTCTTTAAGCCGGGTATGAAGACCGGTAAAAATGTAAAGCTTCCCGTAGTTTTGAACTGGAGAAGTTCAGATGACGCTGACGGTATAGCGATGGAGCTTGAGTTTGAAAAGGATCCGGTTTTCGCGGAGGCAAACTTTGAAGGCGCTATCGCCGATGCCAATCTGATGCTTGAACTGAACGGAACCTGGTTTTATAAAGCAAAGGGAGTAAAATTCGTAGATCTTATGCCTGCGTTCTTCAGTAAAAGGCTTAAAGGAGCGTGCAAGCTGAACCTGAATATCTTTGCACCGCCCGCAACAGGAGAAAACGATCCCGGACAGGGTGAAAACTGGGATACCTGTTACAGCTTTACACTTGAGAACCTGCCCGGGATAAGGATCAGATATGAAAGAATCTGTTAATATTTTATTTTAAGTCTTCAAAACGGAAGTTCTTGCTTCCGTCACAGTAAGGAGCTACAGTGTGTCCTTCACCTGTCAGCTTGTATTTATAGGTTACAAGCCCCTCGAGGCCTACGGGACCTCGGGGCGGCATTTTGCCGGTGCTGATCCCTACTTCGGCACCGAATCCGTAGCGGTATCCATCCGCAAATCTTGTAGAGCAATTGCAATATACATTTGCTGAATCTACCATTGTGAAGAAATATTCTTTTTCTGAATCGTTTTTAGTCATTATGCAGTCGGTATGATGCGAACCGAATGTATTTATATGGCTTATCGCCTCGTCAATCCCCGAAACGATCTTTAGTGAGATTTCTTTATCCAGATATTCTTTGTTATAGCCGTCATCATCCATGAGGTTGCAGTCAATTAGCTTTTTAACCGCGGCGTTACCGTTCTGCTTTACGCCGGCTTCGGTAAGCTTCTTTGAAAGCAAAGGAAGGAATGTTTCGGCTATCGAGCTGTCAATCAGAACGGTCTCAACTGCGTTACATACGGCGCTGTACTGTGTCTTTGCGTCTATTATGCAGTTTATTGCCATGTCAGGATCTGCATCCTTTGCAACGTATATATGACATATGCCGTCGGCATGTCCCATGACGGGGATACGTGTATTATCCATGCAATATCTCACAAATGAATTGGAGCCTCTGGGTATTATAAGATCGATATATCTGTCGCAGGTAAGCAGTTCTTTGATCTCGGACCTGTCCTCAGCCTGAGCCATGCAACCCTCGGGAAGACCGGAAGCACATGCGGTTTTGTAGATGATGTCAAACAGGACCCTGTTTGTCTGTTTGGTCTCGCTGCCGCCTTTTAAGATACTGCAGTTACCGCTCTTTATGCAAAGCGTTGAGATCTGGATCAGGGCATCGGGCCTTGCTTCAAAAATGACGCCAATGACTCCGATGGGACATGTGGAACGGATGAGGGTAAGTCCTTCATCAAGCCTGCGCTTTAATGTTACAATATTTAAAGGATCGCTGAGCCCGATAAGGCTTCTGATACTGTCTATAGAGGAACGGAGCTTATCTTCGTTGAATTTGAGTCTCTTCATGACAGCGGGAGCGATACCGTTCTTTTCGGCTTCAGCTATATCCGTGTGATTTGCTTCAAAGATCCTGTCCGCATTTTCCGAAAGTGCGTTAAGGATGTTTTCCAGGGCTTTGTTCCTGGTTTCGATGGAAGTTGCGGCAAGCTTTGTACTGTCTTTTTTCAAGAGAATTGCCTTTTCGGTAATGTTCATAAAATATCCCCCTTTTAACACGTAGTTTCTTATGATAATAGATTTTATAAAAAAATGCAATAAAAAATTAAATTTTACTTGTTTTCTTAACAAAAATGTAATATTATGAAAAGGAGAGTAATATGCAGAAAAATATCCGTAACAGACGCAATGATACTTTAAGGAAAAAAATGTCTTTTTTCTTTAAAGCGGCCTGTGTGATCGTACTGTTCATCATAGGTATTAAGTATCTTTATGACAGGGACAGCCCTCCCGAACCGCAAACCAAGGCTTATGAGGCGGGAGACGGCGATACTTCTTCAGCTAAGGCCAATGATACTGATAAGCATAAGGACAACCGCAATACCCGTAAGAACGAACCGGTTAAGGTTACTTCGGTTCAGAATGATACCAAAAAGGAAAATGTTCCTGATGAAGGTTCCGGGGATGTTCCGGATAACCCGAAAGACGAACGTGGTAGTTCAACTGCGGAAAGCAGGCTTTATGATGAGAACGGAAGGCTCAACATTAACGTTGCGGGAAAGACTGAGCTTATGAAGCTTAACGGCATAGGTGAAAAACGGGCTCAGGACATCATCGATTACAGGGGGAAGAACGGCGGGTTGAAGAGCATCGAATAGATCATGAAGGTAAAGGGTAGAAAACAGGGCATATTCGCGAGACTAAAG
>JAEEVO010000176.1 GCA_016290905.1 Lachnospiraceae bacterium
GGCACGGAACCGTCCACGGGGCTTAGCTGGTCTTATTCCGATGACGGAATCCTTACGCTGAGCGGAAACGGGGAAACAAGGGATTATAACAATTCCTCCGGGGCTTCCCCGAAGATCGGTGATCGTCCATGGGACGCATACAAGACTTCGGCAACAAAACTTGTTGTAGAGGAAGGGGTTACCCGGATCGGTCACCGTGCATTTCAGGGCTTTACAAAACTGGCGCAGGTTGAGCTGCCGGATTCCCTTTCAAGCATTGGCCAGTGGGCTTTTCAAAACTGTTATTCACTGGCAGATATCGATAAAATCCCGGATGAGATCGTGCTGGAAAACGGCGCCTTTGATAAAGCGCCGATCTACAACATAAGTGACTATTACGCACAGCTTTTACAAACGGAACTGTCCGGTAATTACCGCGATGATGTGATCGCGATCGCCAGATCCCAGGTCGGTTATCATGAGGGGGACAGTGAAAAAGAGTACAATGGGACCAGTACTTCGGGGACTGGGAATTATTCCGAATACGGCCGGGCATTAAGCAGCTTTGGCAATGCCTGGTGCTCGGAGTTTGCCAGCTGGTCCATCCGTATGGCCGGTGTTCCGAAGGATCTGGTCAATAGCAATAAGGGTGCAAATGCCAATAAGTTCACCGTGGATACGAGTGCTTCTTACCATGACTGGAGCAATACGGTATGGAAAGGCGGCTCCTATAGACCCCAAAAGGGCGATCTGATCCTTTGGGTTTGGAAAACATTTGAAGGTACATATGCATATAATCGTGACCTCAGCCATACCTCGGTGATCGAAAGTGTGGAAGAGAGTGATGACAAGGTCACTTTTTACATTGTACATGGCAATGTGGATGGAAAAGTGGTGTAGTGGTAAGTTAAAAGTAGACACCCACCTATTTTTTGTAGACACTGTATGATGAAATATGTAACATCAAGATATATAAGTCATCCAGGTCTATAAAACCAGCACACAAGGAGGTGCTCTATGAAATACACCCTTGAACAAAAACTAGACATCGGTCGTCAGCTTTACCACAAGGAACTTACTATATCGGAAGCCATGGAACGCTTTGGTATAGCCCGGTCTACGGTAGACAAATGCCTGACTGACTTCAAGCGTGCCAATGGTATTCCTGTTAGGCCAAAACCAAGCAAAATCAGTACGTCTGTCGGGTCTTCTGATGACATTGAGGCATACATGTCTATGTCAAAAGAAGAACTTATCAATGAACTCATCCTCGCAAAAGCAAATGAACTGCGAGCAAAAAAAGGATACGAAGTGAAAGGAGTTGGTGCAAACAAGGAGTTCATTCCTTTAAACAACAAGAATTCGAAATAGTTTTTGAACTCTCCGGATCCTTTAGCATTAAACACCTTTGCAGAGTACTGGGTGTTAACCGCAGCGGCTTTTACAAATGGAAAAAGCGCCTGGAACATCCATCGGATCGTTTAAAAACATTTGTCAGTAATCTTGCGCTGTTTAAAGAGTACCACGCCAAGTATCCTTCACACGGTTATCGATGGCTGAACGCCAAGATCCGCCTTGATACCGGTTTGATCTTATCTGACCAATACGCTCACAAATGCTGTAAGACAGCGGGTATTGTAAGCTGCTCAAAGCATTATCGCTATAAGAAGCCCGGAGATCCTTTCAAGATCTATCCGAATCTTCTTATGACCGGACTCAATGTAGATGGTCCGCTCCAGTGTATCGTGAGCGACATGACTGCTTTTTATTTAAAAGGCGTCTACTACGAGCTTACGCTGTACATGGACATATGGAACAACGAGATCCTGTCCTATTCGCTCTCTTCCAAAAGAGGCGACCGAATGACATATATCAGCGGGCTCGAGAGCCTTATCGATATAAAAAAGGCATATCCTGACATGGAGATGGTTCTCCACACAGATCAGGGCTCGGTTTATTCGTCAAAGAGTTTCAACGAATTACTGCCTTTGTATAACATCATTCATTCGATGTCCCGAGCCGGCACACCCACCGATAATGCTGCCATGGAAGCAATCAACGGATGGATAAAGGCCGAGATATTCAATGATCTGCATCTCACAAGCAATGAGGACATCGAGCGTGAGATCGCGGAATATATCATGTACTTCAATGAAGAACGACCTGCGTACTCTTTGAATTATCTGACTCCCAGACAGTACAAGGAGTATCATCTTGCAGGAACTATGTGTAACTAATTGTCAAAAGTGTCTACTTTTTGTTGACTAGTGCAAGGTGATTCGATTGAGCTATTTAATTCTAAAGACTCAGGCTCTTTTGGTTTGTCAGATTTCTTGATGAATACAGTGGCCTCATTATAGTTATATGGATCAAGATTTGGATCCCACCCATTATCAAAACCTAAATAGAGGTACTCGGTTTCGCCTGTTTTTGTGTATAGATAAGTGTATTTTTCGCCATCTAATTCTATGCATAATAGGTATCCATCTTTTGTTTTTTTGTATCCATAGATGTTTTCGTCATAGGTGTGGCTTTCATGTCCGCCTTTAATAAACCTTACCATTTGACTAGGAGATGAAAGATCAACTGTATCACCAATT
>JAEEVO010000063.1 GCA_016290905.1 Lachnospiraceae bacterium
GTGCAGGTTCAAGTCCTGTTATCCGCATTACTTAAGGCTTCGGTGATTGTGCCGGAGCTTTTTTCATCCTAAAAGTTTTGTCATTCTAAAATTCTGTCATTCTAAAATTCTGTCATCCTGAGCGAAAGCGAAGGATCTTATTACGTAAGCATCAAGGATTCTTCGCTACGCTCAAAATGACAAAAAAGCCCGGTTTATATAAGCCTGAAGCCTGTATAAACCGGACTATAAGAGCGGATAACGGGAGTCGGACCCGCCTCCTAAGCTTGGGAAGCTCATGTACTACCGATGTACTATATCCGCAAAAGAATGAAACGACGGTGATCACAGATATAACTGTCAACCGCACCGACAAAATATATTATACATAAAATCCGGCAAAAATCAAGAAGAAAATCTGATTTTGCCGGATTTTTTGCAAGTAATTCAACGTTACCTCGAAAATGCCTTCAGCGTTTCCGCAGTAACAAAATGATGCTTCGTAACATCTAAATATATGAGATTATGATCAGAAGCCCTCGGAAGGAATTGTGAAATAATGCTCGCCGGTATAACTGTAAACCGTTTGTCCTTCGTCATTTACAGATGTGGAATAGTCTGTGTAATACAGATACAGGTACTCGGGTTCACTGCCTATCTCAAAGGTCATGCTGATGCTGCTTGTTTCCTTGCCGCCTGTCAGGATGTTCTCGCCGTTTACGTTTGAAAAATCAATGGTTGCATTGGCAAACATACCGGTTCCGTAGATCAAAGCGAAACTGAAGGTAGCGGGATGCGACTCGGGAGAATATTTCCCGTTGGGAGAAATATCGACATTAAGAGTAAGGAACTGCTTGCCCTCTGAAGCCTTGGTGCCATTGTTCTCATCCGAAAATGCAGCGCTTGTGATCTTCATCTTAAACAGATCGGTTTCGGCTTCCTCGTTGTAAGCATGCATATACCACGGAGTTTCCTCAGCTTCGTTGTAATATTCCGAAAGATCCTCGGGATAAGTAACCGAAGAAATTGTTCCCGCATTTATCTGCTCAAGGAAGCTTTTTGTCGAATGAGCATACAATGTGGTGCCGTTTGAAGCCATGTGGATGCCGATAACCTCGCCGTACTCGTTTATGATGGGACCGCCGCTTGCACCTGCCGTACCGGGATCACCTGTAAGCCTGAACACAAGCATGCCTTCCTGTTCCACCATAGCTGTGCCCTCGTAAACACAGTTTTCATGTACATCCTCGGTATTCCAGAGGTTTGCAAGGAGGTAAATCTTATCGCCGGTGTTTACCTCACGTGTTGAAAGAGGAAGAGTAGCAAGATTATCACCGTTATTTAATGTGAATGCCGAAACATCCTTTGCGATATCGGGAACGGGAGCAGCGTCACTGATGACCACGCAGTTTTTAAGGGTGGCGCCTGTCTTTTCGCCTGATTTTGCATAGGAAAGCTCGCCGCCGAGAAGATAATCGGGAAGCTTATCGCCTGTAAAGTCCTCCTCACCGTCGGGCACAAGGAAATGGAAGGCGGTGATCAAAAGCCTGGTATTAAACTTCTCCGAATCCGTTATAAAGGTCGTACCGGAATTGAAGCTGCCGTTTTTGGAGAACCATTTTACATGGAATACGCATTTTGCGGCAAGCTCTTCAATCTCACTTAAAGTAAGCTTCTTGGCATTGTTATTGACCGGTGTCGGTTCGGGAGTAGAAGTAACGTCATTTTTTTGTGTCTCGCTTCCGGATCCGGAGACTGCCCCGGTAGGTGCCGGTGTCCCGCTGGGTGCTTTGTTGGGCGGTTCCGTGATACATCCCGTAAGTACGAATGCCGATATCAGCAATATACAGTAAAATACACGTGTTGTTCTGATAAATTTATTCATTTTTAAAGTCCTTTCGAGAAAAAACATGCTATCATTATATAATCGTTATCAAAAAAAAGCAAGAAGAATAATCAAAGTTATTGAAGAAATCGCCCCGATATGATACAATAAACAATATATCGGTTTTTATCCGGTATTATTTTCCGGGCAGACAGGTTCTGTCCCCGATATTTGGAGGTTGAAATGAAAATAACAGTTTTATGTGGCGGGATTAGTACAGAGCGCGATGTTTCGCTTGTTTCGGGTTCACAGGTTTATAAAGCATTGAAGAGCAAGGGCCATCAGGTGGTAATACTTGATATTTATCTGGGATATACGGGAGATATTACCGATATCTTCGAAAAAGACATTGACTGGGCGGAAAAGGTTTCCAAGATAAAGAAGACGGCTCCCGACCTTGAGGCCGTAAAGGCGATGCGTAAGAATCCCGAAGTTCTTTTCGGAGAAAATGTTATAAATATCTGCAAGATGTCCGACATCGTATTCATGGGACTTCACGGAGATTACGGCGAGAACGGAAAAGTGCAGGCCGCATTTGATCTCTACGGCATAAAATATACCGGAACGGACTATATCAGTTCTGCCATGGCCATGGATAAATCGATCACAAAGAGAGTTTTTGAGATGGAAGGCATTCTTACTCCGAAATCCATTACTCTCAAGAAGGAAACCGGGGCCGGCATTCCCGAGTTCCCCTGCGTTGTAAAGGTATGTTCGGGCGGCTCGAGCATCGGCGTTTATATCGTAAGGAACCGGCACGAGTATGATATGGCCATCGAGGACGCATATAAATATGATAATAAGCTTTTGGTTGAGCAGTATATTAAGGGACGTGAGTTTACCGACGGTGTCATCGACGGGCAGGCGCTTCCCGTAGTCGAGATAGCACCCAAGGAAGGCTTCTATGATTATAAGAATAAATATCAGGAGGGCTCGACCATAGAGACCTGTCCTGCTGATCTTACCGAAGAACAGACCTTGAAGATCCAGGAAATGGCGAAAAAGGCCTACAATGCTCTCGGAATCCTTGCATATGCAAGAATGGATTTTGTAATGGATGAAGTAACCGGTGAGATTTACTGCCTGGAGGCAAATACTCTTCCCGGCATGACGCCTACCAGCCTGATCCCTCAGGAGGCAGCAGCTATAGGAGTCGACTTCCCGAGCCTTTGCGAATGGATCATAAACGTATCGCTTAAGAAATACAACTGATGTTTCGGATATCGGTTCAATCGGGGTTCAGGCTCGAATGAAATTGACCAACGGAGATTTATTATGAGAAATATGACCTTGCCGGACATTGCGGCAGCGGTAGAAGGAAAATTATATATTACGGGGCAGGAGTATAACAAAGCATATGCAGGGGAATATGCCGGAATGTTAAAGAAGGAAGCGGAAAGCGTAGTCATTGATTCACGCCGCGTTAAGAAGGACGGGATATTTGTTGCGATAAAGGGTGAAAGGAACGACGGACATGAATTTATTGACAATGTCCTGGAAGCAGGAGCCCTTGGAGTCATTTGCAGCAAGCTCCCCGAGAACAGTGAAAAAGAAACACGCGGGGCACTGATCCTTGTGGACGATACGCTTTTGGCGTTAAAGAAGCTTGCGGCATACTACAGAAAACAGATAGATGCAAAGATAGTCGGTATAGTCGGCAGTGTCGGAAAGACCAGTACAAAGGAGCTTGTGGCTTCGGTGCTTTCACAAAATTACAAAACCTGCTATACCGAAGGTAATTTAAATAATGAGATCGGGGTTCCGCTCACCCTCTTCAGGATAACCGCTGAGCACGAAATGGCTGTTGTGGAGATGGGCATCAGCGATTTCGGAGAGATGGACAGGCTGGGGACTATGGTAAAGCCGGATGCGGTTGTCATGACCAATATCGGACCGTGCCATCTTGAAAAACTCGGAGACCTTGACGGCGTATTGAAGGCAAAATCAGAGGTGCTGAACCATATCAAACCGGGCGGTCTGCTGATATTGAACACCGACGACGAAAAATTAAGGTCGCTTCAAGACCGTGTGTCTGACAGTCTTAAGATTGCCGGATACGGGAGCAACGGGGACGTTTCTTACGAAAATGTCAGGAACCTCGGCGTTGAGGGAAGCCGTTTCTGCATGAAGGTTAAAAAAGGCTTCTTGGGTCTTGATGAGACGATCAAGGATACCCACGTCAACATGCAGGGTACCCACATGGTGATGAATTCACTTGCCGCATGCATCGCAGGATTGTATTTCGGCATGGATATGGAAAAAATCGCAAAGGGCATAGAGGCGGCAAAGCCGGTTAAGGGCAGGTGCTGTCCAAACCGAACCGACCGTTATCTTGTGGTTGACGATTCCTATAATGCCAACCCGAAGTCGATGATGGCGGCCATAGATCTAATGGATGAGACCGAGGGCAGGAAGGTTCTGATACTCGGAGACATGTTTGAACTCGGTGAGAACGAAAAGCAGCTGCATCGAGAAGTCGGTGAGTATGCAGCGGGCAGGAATGTCGATCTGCTTGTATGTGTGGGCGAGCTTTCACAAAACATGTATGAAGGCTTTATGTCGGTCAAAGGTACGCAAGCAGCGGACGGTAAAGAATCCAAAGCCCTGTATTATAAGACAAGGGAAGAACTCTTCGAAAATATTGATTCATTGGGACTTACCGACGGAGACGTGATATTGGTTAAGGCATCCCACGGCATGGGATTTGCCGAGGTGGTTGAAAAGCTCATAGAAAAAGGGATGAAGTTCCGTTTCGTAAAGGGCCGTGAGTTCATGAGGGTCGATGACATCATGAAGCTTCTTTCACAGACTCACTGGGCATGTAACCGCAGCAGGGAAACCGTCGAAAAATCGATAGAAAACTCCCTTTGCTTCGGAATAATCGATGAGGATGGGAAGCAGGTCGGATTCGGACGTACCGTTACAGATTACGCTACCATGTTTTACGTATCGGACGTTGTTGTGGACAAGGACCTTCAGAAGCACGGACTTGGCAGGCGTTTCGTGGAGTTCATAAAATCGGCACCTGAGCTGGAGTACCTCTGGGGATTTTTGGGGACTACAAAAGCTAAGGGCTTTTACGAGAAATGCGGTTTTGAAAAGAAGGATGACTTCTTTATGGCCATGCCCAAAACCGAGGTAAAGGGGATATTTAAAGTTAAATAAAAATTCCTGAGGGCTGTGTGAACGGTCTTCGGAAAAGCTGCCGGCCGGCGACGCCTCATCGGATCGGGCAGGAGTCTGCTTGATGAATCTTCCGGGAAAAAGCCGGAAGTGGTTTTGAGGTGACATTGAATATAGGAGGGCTGACTGTATGATATTTTATGATCATCTTCCGTTAAAAGAGGATATACTGGCTGCTTTAAGAGAGCTGTCTATAAATTATGTCTTTCAGCCGATCTTTTATGCTGACAAAAAGAAGATATTCGCATATGAGGCGCTTATGCGCCCCGTTGAAATGAACGTAACCGAACTGATAGCAAAATACGAGGCTGAAAACAAGCTGCATGTTCTCGAGGTTGCAACTTTTTTCGGAGCAATGCAGGCATATCAGATGAGAGGGTATACGGGAAGAGTGAGCATAAATTCATTTCCGTCCGAGTTTTTTACGGAGGAAGAAGGAAAGTGTTTCATAGATTTTTATGGGGACATACAGGGATTGACGATAATAGAGATACTTGAGTATCCCTATACTGTAATGAAGGCGTTGCATGAGAAAAAAGGCGCGGCCGAAAGACATGACCTGAAGATAGCGATAGACGATTTCGGCGCCGGAATAAACAATATGGAGATGGTGGATCTTTATTCACCTCATATAGTAAAGCTTGACAGGGAACTGATATCATTCATCGACAGGGAAAAGTTCAAGCAGGAGTTTGTAAAGCAGCATGTGGAGGAATTTCACAGAAGAAAGATACAGGTAGTAGCCGAAGGCATAGAGCGTGAAGAGGAATTTGATCATCTTCGGGAACTTGGGGTTGACTATTTCCAGGGCTATTATCTGGCAAGACCGAACTAAAAGAGATCCGAAAAAAGTGTAAAGGAGAATGGCAAAATGATCATAAAAACAACGGTTTCGGAATTACAGATCTACAGAAGCAGTGCAACGGTTACCCGAAAGGGTGAGGCAGAACTGAAAAACGGGCGTAATGTCATTTATGTTTCGGGCATGACGCCAACCTCAAAAAGGGACGGCTTCAGGCTGAGATTTCCCGAAGGCATCAGAGCTGTTAACATTCAGGTGATCGATCTTGAGGACGCGGAACTTGGGGACGGACTTGAATCGGAGGGAATAAAGAAATCTATAGAAGAGCTTGATTACCGTATAGCTACCTGCAACATGATGATGGAGCTGAGAAAAGCAAACGGAGATTTTTCCAACAGGAGTGAGATTTCAGTAGACGCCCAGGAAAGATATATGGAGTCGCTTCCGGGAAAGCTCATAGAATTGCACAAGGAGCTGACTGAGCTTAACAGGGAAAAAGCCGAGCTCACAAAAAAGCTTGACGAAGCAGTGGCAGATGAGAAAAATCCTCTGATCATGGCTGAGCTGATTTCGGAGAATGAAGGAAAGGTCCCGTTTGTTCTTCAGTATCAGGAGCAGGCATCAAGCTGGGAGCCTTTATATGAGATAAGGTTCACATCGGACAGCGAACCTTTGGATGTAAGTATGAAAGCACGGATACTGCAGAATACAAGAGAGGACTGGAAACAGGTTAAAGTAACCCTTTATACGGGGAATCCCGCTATCTCTCAGGATATACCGGAGCTGCGCTCGGAACAGCTTTCCCTCAATGTTGTGGTTAAGGGAAAGGCCGCAGGCAGGGCGATGGGGTACGCGGACGGCTGTGCATGCGACGAAGAAGTTGAGGAGTGCGAGGCACCTATGCTGATGAGCATGAAGATGAATGTCGCAGAAGTGGATGAGGCCGATACGATGACTGCGTTCATACTTCCGGATCTGAAGGATATTTTTAATGAGACCGACGGCAACATAGCACTGCTTCAGACTTTTAAGGTACAGGCCGACTACAGGGTATTGAGCATTCCCAAGATTACGGATAAATGCTATCTTACAGCATCGATCGCGTCTGTGGAATGGCCGCTTCCTCCCGCAAATGCAGCAGTATATTTAAATGAGACATTTGCAGGAAACGTTTATGTGGATGCAAGGAGCGAGATAGACAGGTTTACGCTTTCACTCGGACAGGATGAACGTGTGACCGTTGTGAGGACCGAGCTTCCGAGGAAGACTCAGGATGTATTCTTAAAGAACCAGAAAAGGGAAACGAATACAAGCAATATACGTCTTATCAACAACTCCTCAGGCATTGTCAGGATATCTGTAAAGGATCAGATACCGGTTTCGACGGAAAAGGCGATAGCAGTCGAACCGCTTGAGCTTTCGGGCGGCGTTGTAAACGAGGATACGGGCGAGATAGTATGGGATATCATTGCGGAGTCCGGAAAGGCTTTTGAGATAGTTCTTTCCTATAATATTGCATGGCCAAAGGACAGGATCATGACAAGGACAAAGGTGAGAAGACGTTGAAGATAAACAGGTAGTAAGGAGGACTGTTAGATGAAGGACGACAAGAGAGCGGATTATATAAGCTGGGATGAGTATTTCATGGGTGTTGCCCAGCTTGCGGCATGCAGATCGAAAGACCCCGGAACACAGGTGGGAGCATGCATAGTAAGCCCCGAGCACAAGATACTTTCCATGGGATACAACGGTTTCCCCATGGGCTGCTCGGACGATGAATATCCGTGGTGCAGGGAGGGTGACGACAATAAATATCTTTATGTCGCACACAGCGAGCTTAACGCTATCCTTAATTACAGGGGCGGAAGCCTTGAAGGAACGACCATTTATGTAACATTGTTCCCCTGCAATGAGTGTGCGAAGGCCATTATCCAGTCGGGTATTAAGGAAGTTGTATATGACTGCGACAAGTATGCGGATCAGAAGAATACCATCTGCTCAAAAAGAATGCTCAAAAGTGCCGGTGTAGTTTTAAGAAAATATGAACGTACCGGACGTAAAATAGTCATTGAACTGTAAAAGATGTCAGATGTTTTTTGACCGGGGATCGTTTATAAAACTTGAAAAGACCGTGAGGATAAAGCATAGGATATCAGTTGATACGATAGTCTTTAGAAAGGTAATAAGGAACAAGGAGCCGATGTAACGGATATGCGGCAAAATCGTTGATCTGAAATAAGTATGAAAAAATTTTGCGTAATAGGAACACCGGTGGGGCACTCGAGATCGCCGGAACTCTTTGAGAGATTTTCTACGGAACGCGGGTTCGTATATGGCAGCGATGTGGAATATCTGAGACATGAGATACAGACTAAGGATGAGCTTGCGGAATTTGTGCGGCAGCTAAAGAACGGCGAATGGAAGGGCTGTAACGTGACCATGCCATGGAAGACGGATATGGTCGGATACATGGACGAATTGTCCGAGACCGCAAGGCTTACCGATTCCGTTAACACCGTATCCTTTAGAAAAGGAAAGCTTTACGGTGATTCAACGGACGGCAGGGGCATGCTGAACGCCGTGGCGGAAAGTATTTCGCAGGCGGAAGAGCTGAAAATCTCATACAAAGCCGGGGATAAGAGCTTTGTGAAAACCGAACCTGCGGATATGCGGGGGACGGACATGGTCATCCTGGGGTGCGGGGGAGCCGCAAGGTCTATCATCGCGGAGGCGGTTATAAGGAAGTTTAAAAGTATCACGATCGTATGCCGCGGAGGAGCCGCCGTGGGAGCTTATGAGAATGATTCCGCAATAATAGATGATGTAGATAAGGACAGGGAAGCATTTTCCCCAAACATACGTCTGACCCTTAAAATGCTTGATAAACTCGGGAAAACCGGTACAAAAATCAAATTCATCGACAGCGGTGATACCGGAACAATAGCGGAAGCTGTCGACAATGCTGATCTTTTGATCAACTCCACGCCGGTCGGCATGAAGACCGGAAACGGGGATGAACTGAAGCTGCCGCTGCCCGAGATCATAGTATTTAAGCGTGGTTTGATAGTAGGCGAGTGCATATACAACCCGGACGAGACGCGGCTCACGGAAAAAGCGAGGGCGTCGGGATGCACGGTCGTAAAAGGCATACGCATGCTTGAAGAACAGGCAAGGTGCGGAGTGGACGTACTGTTATCGGAGTGAGACGAATAAAAATTTTAAAGGAGAAATAAGATGACACTTGTGATCATGGCAGCCGGTATGGGCAGCAGATACGGAGGTTTGAAGCAGCTTGATCCATTAGGACCGGGAGGAGAGTTCCTGCTTGACTATTCCATCTATGATGCGAAGAAGGCAGGTTTCGATAAGGTTGTGTTCGTTATCAAAAAGGAAAACCTTGAGCTCTTCAGGTCGACGGTAGGAGAACGTATCGAAAAGGCAGTCAAGGTGGAATACGCCTTCCAGGATATAGAGGACATTCCCGAGAACGGCAGCATACCCGAGGGCAGGGTTAAGCCCTGGGGAACCGCACATGCGGTTTATTGCTGCAGAAAGTATGTAAACGAGCCGTTTGCGGTTATCAATTCGGACGATTTCTACGGAGCGGAAGCCTTCAAATGCCTCGCTGATTACCTTAAAGGAACGGATAAAAGCACCGTAAATTCAGACGGAAAAAATCCGGTTCACAGATACTGCATGGCAGCCTACATGTTAAAGAATACGCTTACGGAGAACGGATCCGTTTCACGTGGTGTATGCATGGATAAGAACGGAGACCTTACTTCGATATCCGAGCATACAAAGATCGAGAGACTGGCTGACGGCAGGCTTATCAACACCGATGAAAACGGTAATATAGAGGAGCTTGATGAAAACCTCCATGTTTCAATGAACTGCTGGGGCTTTACGCCTGAGTTCTTTGTTACTCTTGAAAAGGGGCTTAAGGAGTTCTTTGATAAAAACCGTGGTGAGAAGCTGAACAAAGCCGAATACTATCTCCTGACTGCCGTTCAGGACGAGATAGATGCCGGGACTGCGAGCGTAAGGCTACTTGAAACCGACGCAAAATGGTTCGGCGTTACCTACAAGGAAGACAGGCCGAAGGTCGTTGAAGCCATCAGAAAGCTCATCGACGCCGGAACATATCCCGAGAAGCTTTTCCCTAAGTCTTGAGCATTGGGAACATAAAAAAATTTTTATTAAGGAGGATCCCCCATGTCAGTATTAGTTACCGGTGGAACCGGATACATTGGAAGCCACACAGTGGTTGAACTGCAGAACGCAGGTTATGAAGCAGTAATAATCGACAATTTAAGCAACTCTAATCCCGAGGTATTAAACCGCATAGAGAAAATAACGGGGAAAAGACCGAAATTCTATGAGGCCGACATAAGGGACAAGGCAGCGCTTAAAAAGATCTTTGAGGAAAATCCGGATATTGAATCCTGCATACACTTTGCGGGACTCAAGGCCGTAGGAGAGTCGGTGAGCAAGCCGATGGAATATTACAACAATAACATTTACGGAACCCTCTGCTTAGTTGAGGCCATGAGGGATGCGGGCGTAAAGAACATCGTCTTCTCGTCATCCGCAACCGTATACGGCGATCCCGCATTCATCCCCATCACAGAGGAATGTCCTAAGGGCGTCTGCACGAACCCTTACGGCTGGACAAAGTCCATGCTTGAGCAGATACTTTCCGATATCACGGTAGCCGACAAGGAATGGAACGTGATACTCCTTCGTTACTTTAACCCCATAGGCGCACACAAGAGCGGTACCATGGGCGAAAACCCCAGCGGCATCCCCAACAACCTTATGCCTTACATTACCCAGGTTGCAGTAGGAAAGAGGGATCATCTGAACGTTTTCGGAAATGACTACGATACCCACGACGGAACGGGCGTACGTGACTACATCCATGTGGTAGACTTAGCACTAGGCCATGTAAAAGCACTCGACAAGATAAAGGAAAACTGCGGGCTTAAGATCTACAACCTCGGAACAGGCCACGGCTACAGCGTTCTCGATATCGTAAAAGCATTTGAGAAGGCAAGCGGCGTGAAGATCCCTTATGAGATAACCGCCCGCCGTCCGGGTGATATAGCAACCTGCTATGCCGATGCTTCAAAGGCTAAGAAAGAGCTCGGCTGGGAAGCAAAATACGAGATACTCGAGATGTGCGAGGACTCGTGGAGATGGCAGAAAAATAACCCTGAGGGATACTAAACCTCTGTATGTCATCTAAGTTGATATATCATCCAAATCAGTATATATCATTTGAATTACCATATGTCATCCTGAGCGTTAGCGAAGGATGACATTTTTTTAACTGTATCAGCAGTCAATGAGGTGTCAGAAAATATCGCCCCATGATTGTTATTTTCAAAATTGCACAAATAATAACAGGTGATGTGCCCGAATATTCTAACTGAATATTTGAAAAAATGAGTTGATAAGAATCCGATAATATGCTACTATATTTCAGATAGTGCTATTTGTGGAAATGCGTGTTTTTTTACGGAGCCGCAAATAGTGAAATAATACGTAGATAAATGATAAAACGGAGGCACATCATGGGAAAAAGAAGTGACATCGACAAGGTACTCATCATCGGTTCCGGTCCTATTATCATAGGGCAGGCGTGTGAATTTGACTATTCGGGAACTCAGGCATGCAAGGCATTGCGTAAACTGGGTTATAAGATCGTTCTTGTAAACTCAAATCCCGCAACTATAATGACAGACCCTGATATGGCTGACGTCACTTATATTGAGCCCCTTAACGTTAAGAGGCTTGAACAGATTATTGAAAAGGAAAGACCGGATGCTATACTGCCCAATTTAGGTGGTCAGTCCGGTCTTAATTTATGCTCCGAGCTCGGTCAGAAAGGAATACTTGACAAGTACGGCGTAAAGGTCATCGGTGTTCAGCTTGACGCTATCGAGCGCGGCGAGGACAGAATAGAGTTCAAGAACACCATGAACAAGCTCGGCATCGAGATGGCAAGGTCGGAGGTTGCTTACTCCGTAGAGGATGCGCTGGCAATAGCAGACAAGCTCGGATATCCCGTAGTTCTCCGTCCCGCATATACCATGGGCGGCGCCGGCGGCGGACTTGTTTACAATACCGAGGAGCTTAAGCTTGTGTGTGAGCGCGGTATTCAGGCATCACTCGTAGGTCAGGTACTCGTAGAAGAGTCCATCATGGGCTGGGAAGAGCTTGAGCTTGAGGTAGTAAGAGACGCAAAGGGACAGATGATCACGGTATGCTTCATCGAGAACATCGATCCCATGGGCGTACATACAGGCGACTCCTTCTGTTCGGCACCCATGCTTACCATTTCCCAGGAGGTTATGGATCGTCTTCAGGAGCAGGCATATAAGATTGTAAATGAAGTACAGGTTATCGGCGGAACAAACGTACAGTTTGCACACGATCCGGTATCAGACAGGATCATCGTTATAGAGATCAACCCGAGAACATCACGTTCATCGGCACTTGCATCAAAGGCAACGGGCTTCCCCATCGCCATGGTTTCTGCTATGCTTGCATCGGGACTTACACTTGATGAGATCCCTTGCGGAAAGTACGGCTCACTTGACAAGTATGTTCCCGACGGAGAGTACGTTGTTATCAAGTTTGCACGCTGGGCATTTGAGAAATTCAAGGGCGTTCAGGATAAGCTCGGAACACAGATGCGTGCCGTAGGCGAGGTAATGAGCATCGGTAAGACCTACAAGGAAGCATTCCAGAAGGCTATCAGAAGCCTTGAGACCGGCAGGTACGGCTTAGGCTTTGCAAAGACCTTCCACGATATGGAATTAAAGGAACTCTTAAATCTCTTAAAGAGTCCTTCAAGCGAGCGCCAGTTCATCATGTACGAAGCACTTCGCAAGGGCGCAACTATAGATGAACTCTACAATCTCACAAAGATCAAGAAATATTTCATCGAGCAGATGTTAGAACTCGTTCAGGAAGAAGAAAAACTTATCGCCATGAAGGGTGCTGTTCCTTCAACGGAAGTTTTAAGGACAGCAAAGCAGGACGGTTTCTCAGACAAGTACTTGTCAAAGCTCCTGGAGGTACCCGAGGCTGATATCAGGAATGCAAGAGTTGCCGCAGGCATCGTAGAGCGTTGGGAAGGCGTACACGTAAGCGGTACGGAGAACAGCGCATACTACTACTCAAGCTACAACATCCCTGAGGGCAAGGGTGTGGCAGCAGTTGACAACGGAAAGAAGAAGATCATGATCCTCGGCGGCGGTCCCAACAGAATTGGCCAGGGTATCGAGTTCGACTACTGCAGCGTTCACGCAGCACTTTCACTTAAGAAGCTCGGCTTCGAGACCATCATCGTTAACTGTAACCCCGAGACGGTTTCAACAGACTACGATACATCCGACAAGCTCTATTTCGAGCCCCTTACACTTGAGGATGTACTCAGCATATACAATGAGGAGCAGCCGGTTGGCGTTATAGCACAGTTCGGCGGACAGACACCTCTTAACCTTGCTTCACAGCTCCAGGCAAACGGAGTAAAGATCTTAGGTACCACTCCCGAGGTTATCGACCTTGCAGAGGACCGTGACAGATTCCGCGCAATGATGGAGAAACTGAACATCCCCATGCCCGAGGCAGGAATGGCAGTAAACGTTGACGAAGCGATCGAAGTAGCTGAAAGAATAGGTTACCCCGTTATGGTACGTCCTTCATACGTACTCGGCGGACGCGGCATGGAAGTCGTATATGACCGCGATACATTAAAGGAATACATGGCTGCGGCAGTAGGTGTTACACCCGACCGTCCCATCCTTATCGACAGATTCCTCCGTCACGCTACAGAGTGCGAGGCAGATGCTATCTGTGACGGACAGCATGCATATGTTCCCGCTGTTATGGAGCATATCGAGCTTGCGGGAATACATTCCGGTGACTCGGCATGTATCATACCTTCACTCAACCTTTCATTAAAGAACATTAAGACAATAGAAGATTATACGAGAAAGATCGCAGAAGAGCTGCATGTACAGGGACTAATGAACATGCAGTACGCTATAGAAAACGATAAGGTATACG
>JAEEVO010000177.1 GCA_016290905.1 Lachnospiraceae bacterium
AAGCGGATATTGAAAAATCTGCGGAAATATTAAAGTCTTACAATCCACGTAATAAGTACAGGGAATACGAGATAATGCCGGTGGTTCTTTTTGATGAAGCTATGGCCGGATGGAAGAAGGTACCGGATATCAGGGAAGCCATTGAAGTATTCTTCTCGGGAATAGGACTCAAGGCAAGAGTATTCAGTTATTCCAAAAAGATAATAGAAGTATGTAAGAAACATGGCTTGAAGGTTGCCTGCCTGACAGATCTTCCAAGCGGTATGCCGGATAGTCTGTTTAGAAAATCAATAACGGATATCCTAGAGTTATTTGACTTGTATGTTTCATCTCAGACCTGCGGATATAGAAAACCGAATAAAGCAGGCCTGGAATATATAGCAGAGTATTTCGATATTGATGCTAAAGATATCCTGTTTGTGGGTGACGAAGACAAAGATATGCAGACAGCTGATAATGCCGGATGTTCGTTCATGCACATTAATGATTTTAAGAAGTGTGAGGAACCGGAGATATCTGATAAGTCTTATGGTGACCTTGTTGTGAAGATGGGGATGGAGAGCATAGCAGAAGAATTTGAAAACGATAAGCAACTAATCGGCAATTGAGAAGAGGCTTTAACTTTAATTTTTGTCTTGATGTTTGGAAAAAAGTATGCTATGATACTATAATAATAGTTGGCTTCAAACTATAATTAACTACAAAGGAGGGTCATCAGTATGACAGTGAACAAAAACCAGAACGATTCAAAACTTGTAATGGAGGTTGCCGGAAGACTTGATACCACAACGGCTCCACAGCTTGAAGCTGAGATTAAAAACTCTCTGAATGGCATAACTGCTCTTGAATTTGATTTCAGTAAGCTTGAGTATATTTCTTCAGCAGGGCTTCGCGTACTTCTTTCTGCACAGAAGATCATGAGTAAGCAGGGAACTATGGTGATCCACGGTGCCAACGAAGATCTTATGGAAATCTTTGAAGTTACAGGATTTAGCGATATATTGACTATCGAGTAATAAAAGACGAAGGAGAAAGCTTATGAATAACGAAATCACTCGCCGGACCTACGAGCAGAGCTCCGGACAGGGACTTGCTGCATGGAAAGACTTTATTAATAATGAAACTCACAAGCCAATGGAGCTTACCACCGAGCTTTTAATGAAGCTTATAAATGATAATAAGGATACTGAATACGGAAAAAAGTATGATTTTGCCAATATTCATTCTGTTGAGGACTATCAAAAAAAGGTGCCGGTAGTTATATACGATGACCTTGCACCATACCTCGAGCGTATGATGGCCGGCGAAAAGAATCTGCTTACCGCATATGAGTATAATCATTTCAATGAGACCTCAGGTACAGTCGGAAATCCTAAGGTAGTGCCGATGACCGAAAAGCAGTCTGAAGTATTTGCAAAATACAATAATCTTATCATGTACGGAATTATACGTGACAATGTCGATCCTGACTGGATGAACGGACGTGGCTTCTGCACGTCAAGCGGAAATTGCCGTACTCTTCCGAGCGGACTTACGGTAGGTGAAGCATCTGCTAAAATGGCTGATTACATAAAGGGCGGCAAAGAGGCTCTTGACGCGATGATACGAACTATGTATACCTCGCCTCTTGAGGGACTCAATCCCGAGCACGGCTCGGATACCAAATATATCCATACACGTTTTGCACTTATGGACAAAGATGTGCGCGGTATGGTAACAGGTTTTTACAGTGTTATTGTTCTATTCCTCAGATATATCGAGGACAATATCGACCTCCTCATAAATGATATTGAAAACGGTACTATTTCAAACAAGATAGAGATGCCCGATTCAGTACGCGAGAGCCTTTTCAAGAAGATAGAACCCATGCCCGAGCGTGCTGCCGAGCTCAGAGAAGCTTTCAAGGACGGTAAAGATGCCCCGTGGGTAAAAAAAGTATGGCCGCATTTCTCGTATATCACCGGAGCAGGCGGCGACGGCTTTGAGATTTATGACCGCATCATAAAAGAGCATTTTACAGGAGAAGGAGTTGCAAATATCTACTCCGGAATAACGGCTTCAGAGGGACTTTGGTCGGTACCTTCCGGCGTTAACGATTTCGACAGTATCCTTGCTCCCTGCGCTGCATTTGTTGAGTTCCTGCCTGTTGAAGCGGGAGATGATTTTACCAAATGCGTGACGCTTGATAAACTTGAAGTCGGAAAGATATACGAGCTCATCATCACTAACCTCAGTGGATTCTGGCGCTATCGCATGAGCGACGCTGTTATCGTTACCGGATTCTGCAACAAAACACCGAAGGTACAGTTCATGTACAGAGTAAACAGGACTATAAACCTCGCTGAGGAAAAAACAACCGAGAAGGCTCTTCAGATAGCAGTTGAGAATACGTGTAATGAAATGGGCATCGAGCTTGCTGACTTCTCTGTATATCCTAATACTGATGTTACGCCGAACAGATACGATTTCCTTATCGAGCCCCTTCACGAGATAAGAAAGTTCGATATGGAAGCCCTCAGGGAAAGTATATTTAAGAATCTGTGCAAGGCTAATCCGGTATACTT
>JAEEVO010000178.1 GCA_016290905.1 Lachnospiraceae bacterium
TTAAGCGCAAGAAGATTGGTCTGATGGGAAATGGAAAGGATAGATCCCAATATCTGCTGTACATCGCTGATCTTGCCGGTAACAACAGAAGTTGCGGACATTGTCTCTCTGCCCTCCGTCTCAACCGCAGCGGATTTCTCCTTCAGTTTGTTCAGAACTGCATTGCCTTCAACAATGATATCCTTGGCAGTCCTTGTAGCCTCGACCATCTCATCCTTGCTCTTTCTGGTAGCTTCGGTCTCGTTGGTAATGTTCTGGCACATTTCCGCCTGAACGGTAATAGCCTGTGCGGTATTATCGGTGCTGGAGGCGATCTGCTCCATTGCCTGGCTGTTGCCGTTTACGATATTTTTAAGCGATTCCATCTGCACGTCCACTTCGCGGTAGAGCTCAGTGATATCGGAAGCGGTGCTGAGTATCCTGTCGGAAACCTGTTTCTGCTCTTCCATTGATGACTCGATCGCGATACGGTTCTCATCGGTGATCTGCTTAAGCAGTCTGATTACAAGGTTGGACGATACCAGGCAAAGTATCAGGGTTGCCGTATCTATGATAAGTACTTTCAGATCGCCGTTACCGCCGGCGATGGTACGGATGAATACGATGACATATGCAAAAAACAGCTCACAGGAGCCTATCATGGCTACCTTGGGGTTCATATATACGATGCAGGAGATCAGGATCGGAACACCGTATGCATAGTAAATAAGATCGTTCTGGACCAGCATGATGACAATGTATACCATAGCTGCACCGGTAAGTATGAAAATAATACCGAGCTTGTTGTCGCGTCCCTTCGTCATTCCGAAGAAAAATGATACAAAGCATAACGCCGCTGCCACCATTTCGACGATCACAACATAATTAAAGCCGGTCTTAAGCCCCTGAAAGAGCATAAGTATTGTAGCAACTACCAGTACGGCGCAGTTAATCCCGAACGCCTGTCTGTTAGCTCTGATAAACTGTTCTTTACTCATAGACTCTACCTCCTTGATATGCCCTTCGGTTAAATGCCGAAGACACAATATAAATCTTCCGGCATCTCCCAATACAATTGTCACAATATAAAAATTCTATCGTGAACAAAATTCTTTGTCAATGTTATATTTCTCTTTTCGTGGATTATTGATATTCTCTTCGGAATTTCATGTTTCAAACCGAAGGGTAACTTGTTATATGCATTTTAGCTGCCTTTGACAGAAACGGAATCCATTGGTAAAGAACCGGAAAAATATGAAAAAGCATCAAAAATCCGGGGGTTTAACAGTTGAGTTTTTCAAAAAATAGTGCAAAGCCTTTGTACTATTATACGATATTTCTTGTTAAGTAAGGACAATGCGATTATCCTTCCCTTTTTTGATGAAAAAAATATCACAGCCCCCACTAACCCCACGGGCAGCCCCCACTAACGGACCCCACTAAAGCTGTCCCCCACTTAACTTTGGTTATCCGGAAATTGTCCCTAATGGGTATGAGGTCGAGGACTGGACAGGCCTTACTTTTTTCGTCAACTTTTTCGTTTTATACAGATGAACAGACTCAAAAGAGGGTACAGATTTCTTTCCATGCCGATAGGCAGCTCGATTTTGATAAGCGAAAGGTTTTTGCAGGCGGATAGGGAAATGAATTTCGCCGAGATTGAAGAACAAGGTTTCATTCCACTTTACCAGAGAACTGCGTTGACAGATGCGCTACATCAGGCATGCGGTTTCCGTACCGACTGGCAGTTCATCAGCAAGAGCAAAATGAAATCCATTGAAAAAATAAGCAAGGATAAAAAATTACTATAGACCACAACGAAGGACAAAAGTGCCACAGCCCTTATATATCAAGGGATGATGGCACTTTTATTATCTTTGAACTGTCAAAAATGGGAGTATAACACTTTCTCTCACGCCGACAGGCTGTTAACTGCCTTACGGATCTTAGCAAGCATATCGTCAAGCGTATCACAGGCCTTTACAGCCTCGGCTGCTGCGGACGCGCCTTCACCTGACAGTGAGGCAACCTCTTCGCTGCCTGCGGAAAGGTTTGTAATGCTGTCGTTGATCTCTGTTGTTGATCTTGTGATCTTGTTCACGCCGTCCTCAAGTCCTGCAAATATATCGATAAGTGCGGTTACATTGGCGTTGATCGCGTCAAAACGCTCTCCTGTGGTAACGATCATTTCATTCTGTTCTTTTACGGAATCCATGGTCCTTCCAATACTGGATATCGTCAGGTCGATATTGTCCGTAAGTTCATTGATGATATCGGTGATCTTGTTGGATGCTTCGTTGGTCTGCTCGGAAAGATTTCTGATCTCCTCGGCAACAACCGCGAATCCGCGTCCGGCATCTCCTGCTCTGGCCGCCTCTATAGAAGCATTAAGCGCAAGAAGATTGGTCTGATGGGAAATGGAAAGGATAGATCCCAATATCTGCTGTACATCGCTGATCTTGCCGGTAACGACAGAAGTTGCGGACATTGTCTCTCTGCCCTCCGTCTCAACCGCAGCGGATTTCTCCTTCAGTTTGTTCAGAACTGCATTGCCTTCAACAA
>JAEEVO010000179.1 GCA_016290905.1 Lachnospiraceae bacterium
ACCCGGCAAGGAATCGGTATGGAGCTCAAAGGAGCCGATAAGCATGTCAGAAACCGAGGTGAAAGTTGAAGGATCAGCCGTATAAGTACCTATGGTTATAACGGAGTTGCCCTCGGTATCCGTCTTAACACTGTTTCTTGTTACCTTTCCATTTGGTTTCGTTACCATCTTTACATACGAAGATGACTTATCCGGGTTCCTTGTCTCCGAAATGACGGTTTCCTTACCTGCTTTGGTGGTCGTAACCCGGTTTCTGAAATTGTAACCGTTATTGTCAGTTAAGTTTGTTGTAACGGTCTTGGTTCCCTTCTTACTGAAGCTGACAGCTTCTGAGGCGTTTAAGATGGTTTTCCCGTTTTTATCGGTTAAAGTTATCTTTGTAGTCGTATTACCGTTTTTAAACTCTTTTACTGACTTCTCTGTGACTGATTCATCTGCATTGATTATGGTTGTAACAGTTAGCTTATAATCATCTGTCTCTGTAACAACGGTCTTCTCGGTTTCCTCATTTACAATAGGCTCCGGAGTTGATACATTACCGGAATCTGTGTTCTTGCCGGTTTCCTCATTTACAATAGGCTCCGAAGTTGATACATTGCCGGAATCTGTGTCCTTGCGGGCGTTTATGGTATATGTTCCGGGAACGAATGAAACCGTGTAGTTATTCTGTTCAACGGCACCTGTTACGGTGATAGCATATGTTCCTGCGGTCTCTCCAACTTCTCTGTTCAATGAGTAAGCGATCAGATCCGGAGTGTCGCCTTCCGCAAGTCCGCTGACAGTCGCAGTAAGCTGTTCGTCCGTGGTTCCTGAGTCTTTTGTCTTATTATCTGCCGTTACGGTAACGCTCTTTCTTGAAATAGTTACAGTCAGGCATCCGGCATTTTCATCTTCAAACTTGTGGTTTTTGTCCACAACTACCTTGTACCATACATAGTATGTTCCGGCTTTGGTACCCTCCGGTGAAACAGTGGACCAACGTTTTTCAGTGGAACCGGCCTCATCGGCTGCAGGTACTGTTTTACTGTCTTTCCCAAGTGCATAATATATTTCGGCACCGCTCTTTGCTGTACCTTCGATAATGAGCTTCTGGGCTTTTCCGGTATATTTCAGGCTTGTAACAGCTTCAGGTGCTGTCTCGATACCTGAGAGCTTTTTGTTGATGATGACAGGAATACAATAAGCAAATGAATCTGTATGTGTCCGGTCTCCTAATGCTTTATACCATACATAGTATGTGTCGACGTTAGTAGCCGAAGGAAGAGTTTCTTTCCATGCATTTGCACTAACAGGTGCAGTGTTTTTGTCACTGCCTAATGCATAGACAAGCTTTAACCCATCCTTTACTGTTCCGGATGTGATCAGCGTCCTGGCATTTCCGTTATAAACTAAATTTCCGATAGCTTCCGGACGCTTCGTAAACTCAGGATACGTCTTTATTTTCCACTGAGCATAAAGTACCAGATCGGAGGTAAATGTCACTTCTTCACCGTTACTGTAAGATATTTCCTTTCCGTTTGCATCAGTATTCCATCCATCGAAGTAATATCCGTCACGGCTAAACGTATTCTGATCAAGAGCTGCAGGCATCGAAGTATCAGCTGCGATCTCCTGTGTATACTGTTCACTCGAACCGTCATTCTTTAGGAAGGTGACCGAATATCCAACTTTACTCTCGTAGCTTATGGCAAAGGTTGAGAAGAGGTTGGAATACATAAAGATTCTGGAATTTTCAGGATCTTCAACAAAGGTTCCATCCACAGGAGCACTCGGTCTGGTTTTTAACTTTTTGAATTCTCTTGCCTCTCCTTCATGGAAACTTAATACTTGGAAATTCTTCCGTCCGGTAAAACTGAATGGTATTATCAGCTCTATCACATTTGCGGTCTCAGTTATAGCTTCAGCTTCGTTTAATCCTTCTGTTTTCTTCTCGATGGAAATATCCAGATAGTCGATTTCAACCTCGGTATTTCCCTGTGTATTTGCCTCAGCCAGCTGCCTGAGCTCATCCGAACCTTCTGCCTGATCATCACTCTTTGACTCGACCGTCATTTTTACGGTCACTTCCTTGCCTTCTTCAGCATTTTCTTCGGCTACGTCATCAAGACCGCCGACCATTACAGCAGGGGTATTATTTTTTATCTCTATTTCAGAATTGACATTCTTATCCGGCATCACGATAGCGCTCACATCCACATTTCCGGATGTTACTTCGACCAAAGTGGTTACGGTCTGTGTTTTGTTGTCATTCAGTGTCCTTGTTGCGACCACGTTATATATGCCTGCAGGTACTCCGGTAAATGAATATCGGCCGCTAACATCAGTGATCTGTTCTGTAGCGAATTCGATGTTTCCGCGCTTTAAGGTCACAATGATTCCCTGAAGAGGAGCAGCATTTTCTTCGTTCTCACCTTCCTTCACTTCTCCTGATACAGACCATAACTCTTCAACCCAAACCGCATAGAGAGTTATAGTTCCCTTCCCGACAAGGTTCTTTACGTTCTTCTGATCCGTATATACCATTTCACCATCTGCTT
>JAEEVO010000180.1 GCA_016290905.1 Lachnospiraceae bacterium
GGTTGATTCTCCCAAGTACGTGCCCACATACGATAAAAAGCCCAGAATGAGCGCTTACACCGTATGCGACAGACTGTCGGAGGCTATTACCAAAAAGGATGAGAACGGAGAGGCTTATTACGATGTAATCATCTGCAACTTCGCTAACCCTGACATGGTAGGCCATACCGGCGTTATCCCCGCTGCTGTTAAGGCTGTCGAGGTCATCGACGAGTGCCTCGGCGAGATTGAGAACTTTATCAAAGAAGTAAACGGCCAGATGTTCATCTGCGCTGATCACGGCAATGTAGAGCAGCTGATCGACTATGAGACCGGCGCTCCTTTCACCGCTCATACCACGAATCAGGTTCCTTTCATCGTTGTCAATGCCGACGGCGTTAAGGACCTCAAGGACGGCGGCCGCCTTTGCGATATCGTTCCCACTATGCTTGACATGATGGGTATCGAAAAGCCTGCGGAGATGACCGGTGAGTCGCTGCTGATCAGATAAGCGTTTAGAATTGAATATGTATTAATTTGGTGCGGTAAAACGACGTCTTGAGTTGTGAACCGCACCTTTTTCTTGTATAATTATATTTGATAGTACACAAGTAATTAAGGATGTCTATGTAAGAGATACGTATGACAGAACAAAACGGAGGGTATTATGCAGGAAACGAAAAAACGCTTGGTTTGCATTATTTCCGTCATTGCTGTTTTTATGATCGCTGCTGTCTTTGTTTTATTAAAGACCGGCGTTTTTTCTTTTCCCGGCGGCAAGACCGTCAAGGCTGCAGACCTGATGGAAGGCATTTACCCCTCAGCGGTTCATGTTGACGGTCAGATAACTGATTACAGCGCCGCTGTATCAGATTTCTCAATCCGCCTCTTCAGTGAGAGTTATAATAAATGCGGAGCGGGAGAGAATGCGCTTGTGTCGCCGATCTCTGTTTTGCTTGCCCTTTCCATGACTGCAAACGGTGCTCAAGGAGAGACCCTTACACAGATGGAAGATGTGCTCGGAATGAAGACCGGGGAGCTGAATGACTTTGCTTATCTCTATTCACATTTGCTGGAAGATCGTCCCGATTATGCGGGAGAACTGGATATAGCGAATTCCATATGGTTTAAGGATGACCCCGATTTCGAAGTTAATAAGGACTTCCTTCAGATCAATGCTGATTATTACGATGCTTCTGTCTATTCGTCGCATTTTGATACTTCGGCTGTCAAAACTATAAACAATTGGGTGAGCAAAAAGACCAAAGGCATGATCCCCACCGTGATCGATGAGATAAGCGATGATGCGCTCATGTTCCTGATAAATGCGCTGGCTTTTGATGCTGAATGGAACAATATCTATAAAGAAGACCAGGTTCGCGACGATTTGTTCTTAACTGCTTTAAACGAGCAGAAAAAAGTATCGTTCCTGTATAATACAGAGAATATTTATCTTGAAGACGGGAATGCAGTCGGTTTTATGAAATACTATAAAGCCAAACGGTATGCTTTTGCCGCACTGCTGCCCAACGAAGGGATACATCCGGGTGACTATCTTAATGATCTCGACGGCGATCATCTTAGCGAAATCCTGAAAAATGCCGAAACATGTGAAGTAAGGACAAGCATGCCAAAATTCAAAACGGAATATTCGGTTGAAATGTCCGAAATACTCGGCAATATGGGTATGGCGCGTCCTTTTGATATGTTTTTGGCTGAGTTTTACAATATGGGTATATGCCGGGATCCGAACCGGAATAACCTTTTTATAGGAAGCGTGCTCCACAAGACTTATATTGCGGTAGACGAGAAGGGTACAAAGGCCGGCGCAGCGACGGTTGTCAGGATGGATGGGGGCACTTCTGCGCCTATGGAAAAGCCCAAGCCCAAAGAGGTGTACCTTACCAGACCGTTCATCTATATGCTGATCGACGTTGAGGCGAATATACCTTTGTTTATCGGCGTGATGAACGATCCCGGGGCTAAGTGATACAGTATAAAAAAACTCTTGAAAAACATTATTTCTTGTGATATTCTTGTAAAGGCGCGATTCTGAGGATATATCAGACGCAATTTTCGGTACGGGAGGTGTGAACATGGACGCTTTAAAGCTCATTTGCACAATCGTTTATCTGCTCGTTTGTGTTGCTATAGTTGTGATCGTACTTATGCAGGATTCCAAGAGTGAAGGCCTTTCATCGGCCATTACCGGTTCTGCTGGTTCGAATTCATATTGGTCGAAGAACAAGGGCCGCTCAAAGGAAGGTATGCTGTCAAAGGTTACCATTATCCTTGCTGCTTGTTTCATCGTTTTATCGATCGTGCTCAACCTGAGCGTTATGCAGTAAATCAAAGTTTGTTTGATTTGGGCAGTGCCGAAAGGCGCTGCCTTTTTTCTTTCGAAAATTCGAGTAAAGACTTTTCGTTTTAGCAAATATGTGTTACAATATTTAAAGAATACATGAATTGTATTCACATATTATTATTTTGAAAGGGAATGCTTATGGATAACGAGACTTTTGAGAGAAGAAAAAATATGATCTAC